>CAZZLE010000147.1:0-3620 GCA_964654595.1 uncultured archaeon
CATCCAGATGCGTTCAATCAAACCAAAACTCACTTAATGAAGATATTCCGCTAAAATAAACTCTGGAAACCCTTCAGAGCTCTGGAAATCAACGGAAATATTTTATCTTATACTGAAATCAAATAAATTTGACACGGATGAAAGTGAGCTTTAACTGAAAATGAAAAGATAAAATTAGATCATACTAAATTCCTTTGCAGAAATTTAGAAATCCACAGTTTTTGCATCTTCTTTCATCAATACGATACGAGACCGGTTCACCCTCTGCAATTTCTCGTATTCTGTTTATTATATATATGCAATATTTTTTAATACAACTGGTAAAAGGAAAGCAAATCTTCTTATCATCATATTCTATCTCAATCCTGCAAACCCTTCCGAAATTCTCCTCGACCATCAAAGCGTAACATGCCGCCTGGTAGAGGTGCATTTTCACGAATTTCTTACTGTACTCTGCACTCTTCAACTCAAGTACCACATACCCATTCTCTTCCCTTTTGAATGCATCGACATAGCCGTAAATACCATACTTCTCAGACCTCAAAAACACGTTTACTTCCCATCCCTTCTTCTTCAAAGTTTTCAGCTTTTTTTCATGCTTTTTTCTCCCTGCAGCCATAAATTCAGTGATTCTCTCTTTTAAGCCAAAATTGAGAACAAGATACGGAATTTGTGGACAGTAAAAGTACAGCTTAACAATACTTGCCGGAAACTCAAACGATGATGAGGTCATCGCACTCGAAGTTTTTCCCGTCCCCAATAACTTCTCTCAGCAAAAAGTCTGGCTTGCATATCACAAAGACTTGTATGTTTCCTTTCCCCTTAAACCTCCTTAGCTTTTTAATTAACTCTTTTCTTCTTGATGACGGTATACTGCCAAGAAATGCGCTCCTCTGAATTCTGCTGAGACCGAACCTCTTACACAGGTTTGCTATCCTCAATCTGATGTGATCATCTGAAATATCGTATATTACCAGAGTCATCATGCCGTATCACCTTAAAATGAATGGGTTGTATTTCTCCTTTCCAAGCAAAAAACGTTCAATTCTTCTTGCTTGCAGATAGATACGGTACTCGAGTGGTAGCTTTCTGTTGTTGAAAGTTACTTTTGTCTCCAATCTTCTTTTGATTTCAGCTATAATTTCCTTCCTCGCATCTTTTGTCAAGAACCCATTTTTCTCTTCAGGATTAACCTTAAAAACGGCTCTGTCTACCACTTGCTGCCTGAATTCCTCCATCAGATCAACAACCAGAGCAGGTCTTCTCGGATTCTCATTGTGCAGGAAACCGGCAAAGGGATCAAGGTTTGTTGAATCAACCGCAAGCATGACTTGGGACATCAAAATGCTGTAGCCATAATTCAAGGCCATGTTAATCGCGTCCGGATCATCGTATCTCTTTCTCCTCCTGTCAATATCGTAAAAATTGGATATGCCTCTCCAGTACATCTCGGCTGCTTTTGCTTCAATCTGAATCAATTCTTGCTGACTGGTGCATTTTTCAACATTTTCTGCAATTATTTTCAACTCGTAGCATTCATCAAGTTTTTGCTTTCTATTTTTTGATAGAGATTTGAGCAGGTAGTACTGGTTCATTATCTTTCCCTTCACAAAGCATTTGGCCAGAAAAATTCCTCTTTCGTCGTTCTGGGCTTTATACTGCTCCTTCCTAACCTTAACATTGGCCTTCTTCAGAATGGGTCTAAAAATGCCAGACAGAGAACCATTGGAGTTTAAAACGATGACATCAATGCCGTTCTCCGAAGCCAATCTTAGGAATGATGATGACACTGCCACTCCTCCACTCGCTATTGCTATCTGCCTCAAATTTCCCGGCGGAATCTGCTTCTCGCCCTCCCCATTTCTTATACTTACAACCCCGTTCTTCACTCCAACAAAAACACCGTAGCCGTTAATCACAACCTTCATTGCACACACCGTAGTAAGAACAGAATTTTGGACATTGATTCGGTTTTCCAGGATCAATTCCTGAATCCACAAGCTCTGCTATTTCATCTCTCACTTCAATGAATTCCCTCCTCAGTTCGTCACCAACCACAAATCCCACATGCCTGAAATGAACGTTCTTATCCACTCTGATGTAAATCAGAAAGCCGTAATTAACATCAATTTCTTCATCAGCTTCTATAGCCAGAGCATATCCTGCTAAACCAAGCATATGCTCCTCTTTGCTGTAACCACTTTTGAAATCTAACACAGCATGAGGTGTAAAAACGTCAACCGAGAGATGTTTTGAGAGCCCAACCAAGCTTCCATCAACCCTCCTCTCCACAAATGGCGGTAAAGCCAGACCCACAACGTTTTCATCATCTGAATCCGGATACTTCGATAGAACTTCGTCCACTCTTGCAGAAATCTGAAGAACTAGGAATCTGTAGAGTTTTAAGCATTCCTTTAAATCAACACCGAGATTTTTACTAATCTTCTCAGGGATTTCATTCTGCTGAAAAACAGCTCAACGAGTTCTTCTCCTGAAGTGGTTCCAGAATAGACGGCCTTTTTAAGAGCCACAAGGGTATCACGGATGACTTTATGGTAAGCTAGACCCCTAACCATGTGTTGATTCATCCTTGGTTTCTCCCTAAGCACGTATTTTACAAATGCATCCCTTCGGGTAGGACAAAATCCGTTTATGTCAGAGATAGATAACCTGACGTCGTTTATCGGCTCCACGGGAGGTTTATCCCATGAATACCCCCTCAAATCCTCTGAAATTTCCATACTTTCAAAAACCTTTCTCATCATTCTGAGCTTTCTCTCAACTTCTGCAAACATAAACATAGCTGAAAATTGTGAGATAATGTAGATAACACTTCATCCAGAATTTCTGACAAAACTTCAGATTTCTGACTTTAAAGAGGATTTAACGTGAAAAAACATATATACTTCCCAAAAGAAAAAAGAGGTTAATGAAAGTACTTGTTGCCACAGTTGGTGGCAGCGAGGAACCAGTCATCATCGCAGCAAGAAAAATCGGGCTTGATAAAGCCATACTGATTGCAGGAAAACCTGCATCTGAAATTTTTGATGAACCCGTCAAGAACAACATTGATCCGCTGGAGGTTTCAGGTAAAATTAAGGAGAAGCTGGAAAATCTGGGGGTTAAAGTTGAAGTGGTTGCTGTAAATCCCTTCAATTTCGAGGAATGCAGCATCAGAACTATGGAGATTTTGGAGATGGAGAGTCCCAATGATGTTAGCGTCATCGTTTCGGGTGGCACCAAAATCCAGGCTTTGGCAGCATTCTATGCAGCATTTGTTTACGGATACAGAATCTTCTACGTTCAGGAAACAAAAAATGGATCTGAGCTGGTTGAAATTCCCCTGAGTTTTGCTGAGTTTGATGAACTCTCAAAGTCGAGAAAGCACGTGCTGAAAGTTCTGGAAGATGGTGATGATGCGGGCAGGATAGCTGAAAAACTCGGGATCAGCAAGAAGACTGCCTCGCAGTACTTGAAAGAGCTTAGAGAAAGCGGGCTTGTTGAAGCCCTGAACGGGAAGGTTAAAAGATACAGATTGACTTTTGCAGGTAGAATTTGCAGATTGAGGTGGGGTTAATGGAGCTGGAAGCGAAACTCGTTGCGTTAGGTGGTTTACTGCA
>CAZZLE010000148.1:0-3953 GCA_964654595.1 uncultured archaeon
TGAGGTTGCGATGCCGATCTACGAGGAGAGAGACAGGAGAGTTGAGATGCTGCACGACGAGGATGTCGGGGAGTTCTACTCATGCACCCTCTGCCAGAGCTTCGCTCCCACAAATGTCTGCATAGTCTCCCCGGACAGACCCTCGCTCTGTGGGGCCATAACATGGTTTGATGGCAGAGCTGCCGCAAAGGTAGACCCTGAGGGTCCGAACAGAGCTGTTCCGAAAGGTGACCTGATTGATCCAATTGGTGGTGAGTACAGCGGTGTTAACGAGTTTGCAAAACGCGAAAGCGGTGGGGAGTATGAAAGAATAAAGCTGCACAGCTTCTTTGAGTATCCGCACACAAGCTGTGGCTGTTTTGAGGTAATTGGATTCTACATGCCGGAAGTTGATGGTATCGGCTGGGTGCACAGAGGTTATGCTGAACCAGCACCGAATGGTCTGACCTTCTCTACAATGGCAGGGCAGACAGGTGGTGGAAAGCAGGTTGCCGGGTTCCTCGGTGTTGGTATTGCCTACTTCAGAAGCAAGAAGTTCATTCAGGCTGACGGTGGATGGTACAGGACTGTCTGGATGCCAAAAGAGCTGAAGGAGAGGGTTGCAAAATACATTCCGGATGATGTCAGGGACAAGATTGCAACCGAGGAGGATGCAAGAACTCTTGATGAGCTCAGGGAGTTCCTGAAGAAAGTTGACCATCCGGTTGTTAAGGGAGTGGTCAGGCCTGTTGATGGAAAGAAGATTACAAACGGATGGGTTGAGGAGGTTGCTGAAGAAGTTGCTGAAGAGGTTGCGGCCGAAGCGGCTCCCGCTCAACCTGTTGCTCAGCAGGCAGTCATGCAGCCCGTGATGCAGCCAATGATGATGCCCGGATTCCAGTTCCCAGCCCTACAGATGCCCGCACCTTCAGCAGCACCAGCTGGAATCAAGCTGATCATCAAGGATGCTAAGATAACAATCGACAAAGTTATTATCAGAAAGGCTGAGAAGGAAAAGAAGGGTGGGAGCTAATGGAGGAGGAAGTTAAGAAGGTTAAACTCATCCTCAAAGGAGCCCAGATCCACATTCCGGAACTGATAATAGAGGAAGAAGAATGACAGTAATAGCGGTGGCAGGCAAGGGTGGAACCGGAAAAACTCTGGTTTCCGCCCTCCTCGTTAATTTTATTTCGGAAAAATCATCAAGCGTACTTGCAGTAGACGCAGATCCAGACAGCAATTTGCCGGAAGCTCTTGGTGTGGAGGTCAAAAAGACTCTTGGCGAGATCAGAGAAATCTTTCAGGTTAGCAGGGATGAAATGGGGAGCATGAACAAGGAGCAGTGGCTGGAAGGGAAAATCTATGCGGAAGCTGTATGTGAATGCCCCCGTTATGACCTTCTGGTGATGGGAAGACCTGAAGGAGAGGGGTGCTATTGTTTTGCCAATTCTCTGCTTCGCGGTGTGCTAAGAAGACTGATGAGACACTACGATTACATTATCATTGATACCGAAGCGGGTCTGGAGCATTTCAGCAGAAAAACGATCGATTCTGCAGATTACATTATCATAGTAACGGACATGTCAAGAAAAGGGCTTGCAACTGCTAAAAGGATAAAGGAGCTTGCAGAAGAGCTCAGGCTGAATTTCAAGAAAATATTCCTGATTGCAAACAGAATTACATCGGAAGATGCAGAAATGGCAATAAGAAAGTTCGCCGAAGAGGAGGGTTTGGAACTTCTTGCCGTGCTGCCATATGACAGCAGTGTGGCTGAAGTTGACTTAAGAGGAGACCCCGTGAGTGAAATTGACAAGAATTCGGAAGTTTATAGGAAAATGAAAGAAGTGGCAAATTTAATACTAAATCTGACGGTAGAAGCGAGGTGATTAATTTGAAAAAGTTCACACTTGAGGAGTTTTTGGATTTGTTGAAGAAGTATAATGTGGAGGAGATTGAGGGGGTAAAGATTGAGGGAGACCTTGAAATAGAACTTGAGGGCTCATCCATAGACCTCTCCGCAATAGCCCCCCTTTACTCACTGCTCTCTGAATTCGGCAATTTCCTCTATCACGCAAACATGGCTCTGGGGTATTTGCAAAGGTTATCTGCGGCTCTCGGCATACCCACACCCTTTGCCATGCAGCCCCAGCCTGCAGCTCCTGCACCCTCACTACCGGCAATTCCGGAAGTTGAAGAACTGAAGCTTCCAAAAGAGCTCGTAAAGGCAAAGTTTGAACCTTACAGGGAGGAGTATCCGGGCAGGATCGAGGAAGTTGTTTTGGGAGCAACCAGGGCAGATGGAGGTAGCAGAGAGTACACAATTACACTCGGAGGAGAGAAAAGTCTGGCCTTCTACACTTTCGATGCCCCTCAACCCCATCTGCCTGCAATAGCAATTGACGTATTCGACAGAAAGCCGATGCTTGCAAAGGCTGTGAGGGTGCACTATGATGATGTGCTTGACAATCCAGCCGAATGGGCAAGGAAGTGTGTTAAGAAGTTCGGTGCTGACCTTGTAACCCTTCACCTCATCAGCACTGATCCGCTGCTTGACAACACCCCGGCAAGTGAGGCTGTGAAGGTTCTTGAGGACGTTCTTCAGGCAGTGAAATGTCCCATTATTGTTGGTGGGAGCGGTAACAAGGAGAAAGACCCTGAAGTGCTTGAAAAAGCAGCGGAAGTTGCAGAAGGAGAAAGAATCATGCTCGCCTCAGCCACTCTCGACATGGATTGGGAGAGAATAGCCAACGCTGCCAAGAAGCACGGACATGTTGTGCTCAGCTGGACACAGATGGATATAAACAACCAGAAGACGTTGAACAGATACCTGCTGAAGAGGGTTGAAATGCCAAGAAACAGCATCGTCATGGATCCAACCACAGCAGCACTGGGCTACGGTCTGGATTATGCATTCACGAACATGGAGAGAATTCGAATCAGCGGACTGAAGGGTGATACCGACCTCAACTTCCCGATATCGAGTGGAACAACCAACGCCTGGGGAGCGAGAGAAGCATGGATGGTGGACTCACCGATTGAAGAGGATACACCTTGGGGACCAAGAGAGCTGAGAGGTCCGATCTGGGAGATCATAACCGGTTTAACACTCTCACTTGCTGGAGTTGACCTCTTCATGATGATGCATCCAGTTGCTGTGGCCGTTCTGAAGGAAGTATTCAACACCCTCGGCGGAAAGGTGAGCGGTGGAGTAGCTGATCCGGGAGAATGGATTTTCATGGAGGTGTGAGGAATGAAGGTAAAGAGTCCTCTTGAAGTTTACAACTACCTTCCGAGAACAAACTGCAAGGAATGCGGATTTGACACGTGCATGAGCTTCGCAGCCCACATCATTGACAGATCAGTAACACCTTTTGACTGCAAACCGCTTGTCAGAGATGCTGAAAAGGATCCAAAAGTCAAGAAAAAGCTTGAAGAGCTCCTTGAGCTTACCGCTCCGGAAATAGCAGAAGTTGTAATCGGTGTTGGGGATACTGCTGTAAAAATTGGTGGAGAGGAAGTGCTTCACAGGCATGAATTAACCTTCTTCAACCCAACAGGTTTCTTTTACGATGTCTGGGACACGATGGATGACAAAGCCTTGGAAGAGAGATGTGATAGAGTTGTTACTTACAGGAAATTCTACGTCGGAAACTTTCTGACTCTTGATGGCTTTGCCGTGAGATGCACTTCCGGGGATCCAAAGAGGTACAGAGAGGTTGTGAAAAAGGTTGCATCCTACGGCAAACCCATGATCCTCGTGGCCCTTGATCCTGAATGCATGAAGGCTGCTCTTGAAGAAATTGCTGATCAGAGACCTCTGATTTATGCGGCAACAGAGGGGAACTGGAGGGAGTTCCTCAAGCTGGCTCTCGACTACAAAGTGCCAGTAACCCTTAGAGCCAAAGATCTGGACGTTCTCAAGAGCATGGCTGTCACATTCAGGCAGGCCGGGGTTAAGGACATAGTTCTGGATC
>CAZZLE010000149.1:0-6544 GCA_964654595.1 uncultured archaeon
CTCCCCATTCAACCCCCTCCGGGGAACAATATTTTGGGGTTTTTATTTTTTTTAAATTTTTTCTTAATTAATCAAAAAAAATGTCAAAAATTGTTGTAATGAAAATGATAAATCCCCCAAACAAAATAGAAATTTCCCTCCCTGTTCGGCGAAGTGAAGCGGTTCAAGTCCTCCATCTCGCCGAAATCTGGACTCTCCCGATCCCCCTCCTTGTGAACAAAAAGCACAAGACCCCCCTTTTTAAGCTTCGGAAGAAATCTTTGCATTGCTCGTAAGGATGATGAAAAGGGCAGGGTGAGGTCATTAAGGATTACATCAAGCTCGGGTAAAACAGATACGTCAAAGGTGAAGGCATCGGCTATATAGACCTTCACGTTCTGCCTTAACCTTTCAATCTCTCTCAGCTGCTCCTCAAACTCACCGCTGTACTCTATGCCGTAAACCTTCTTAGCCCTCTCACTTGCATAGAGCAAAAATCCTCCAGCTGAACTGCCGAGATCCAGAACCACCTCGTTTCCCGAAAAAAGATTGAAACGCTCGTCAATCTCCTTTAATTTCCAGTACCCCCTCGGCCTTTCAGGCTGGAGAACCTCTATTTCTGAATCAAAGCTGACTTCTGCGGAGGGTTTTGTTACCTTCTCTCCATCAACCAGAACGAAACCTCTCTTTACAGCCTCCTTCGCCCTGCTCCTCGATTTGAAAAAGCCCCTTTTTACAAGCAGAACATCAAGCCTCATAGTATTTCCGCCACAATCTCCGCAACCTCCATCGGGGTCCTTCCTACTCTCGCTCCTGCCGATTCAAGAGTCTTAATCTTAGATTCAGCTGTTCCCTCGCCACCCTCAATTATCGCTCCCGCATGTCCCATCCTCTTACCTGGAGGTGCTGTCAGGCCTGCAATATAGCCAACAACCGGCTTCGACATCTCCCTGATGTATTCCGCCGCCAACTCCTCATCCTTTCCCCCAATTTCACCAACAAGCACGACAGCCTTTGTTTCATCATCCTCCTCAAACCTTCTGAGAATTTCAACAAAATCCGTTCCAATTATTCTGTCTCCTCCTATCCCCACAACCGTTGACTGTCCTATGCCGAGCTTTGTGAGATTGTAGGCAATCTGATACGTCAGGGTTCCGCTCCTTGAAACTATTCCGACATTTCCGGGCATGAAAATTTGAGCGGGCATGATTCCGAGATGTGTTCTGCCCGGACTTATGATTCCCGGACAGTTTGGGCCGATCAGCGTTGCTCCGGCTTCTCTAACCCTCCAGTAAATCTTCAACTCATCATAAACCGGTATGCCCTCTGTTATGCAGACAATAACCTTAACTCCGGCCTCTGCAGCCTCCATAACGGCATCTGCAGCAAAGGGTGCCGGGACAAAAATCAGAGATGCGTTTGCATCCCTTTCCCTCACAGCCTCCTTTACTGTATCAAAGACTGGCACGCCAAGAACTTCCGTTCCACCTTTGCCGGGAGTCACTCCGGCTACGATTTTTGTGCCGTAACTGAGCATTCTCTCAGTGTGGAATCTCCCCTGATAGCCCGTTATCCCCTGCACAACAACCCTTGTGTTCTCATCCACAATTATCGCCATACTACTCCCCTCCTGCAAGCTTTACAGCCATTTCAGCCCCTTCCTCCATTGTCTCCACTATGTGGAAGTTTGGTCTATCCTTTGCAAACTCCTCCATGATTTTTCTCCCCTCTACCTCGTTTGTCCCTGCAAGTCTCAAAACAACCGGAATTGAAACATCACCCAGCACCTCAACAAGTCCTCTGGCAACCTCATCACATCTCGTAATACCGCCAAATATGTTTATGAAAACAACCCTGACGTTTCTGTCACTCAAAATGAGATTCATGGCTTCTTTCACAACCTCACCTGAAGCTCCGCCCCCTATGTCGAGAAAGTTTGCCGGTTTTCCACCGTAAATGTAAACCAAATCCATTGTTGCCATGGCCATTCCGGCTCCGTTTGCCAGAACTCCAACATTACCGTCAAGTTTGACGTAATTCAATCCCTTTTCCATTGCAATTCTCTCCATCTGATCCGCTTCGGTGTAATCCCTTAACCTCTCCAAATCTCTGTGCCTGAAAAGGGCACTGTCATCTATGTTGAGCCTCGCATCAGCTGCAACCAGTCCAGCGGGTGTGACAACCAGAGGGTTTATCTCAACGAGCTCAGCTTCGTAGTGAATCAGTATACTGTACAGTGCTTTCAGAATTGATGTAACCTCATTCCAGTATTCCTTTGGCATTTCAGAATTCAGGAGGAGTTCTCTTATCTGGTAATCCCAAAGTCCCCACTTCGGATTGATTGTTATCCTCGCAATCTTCTCAGGATGCCTGACGGCAATTTCCTCAATATCCATGCCACCAACAGAACTCAAGATTGCGGCAATCCCCTTGTTCGTTCTGTCAAGGGTGAAACCTGCATACATTTCACGCTGTATATCCATCATTTCCTCAACGTAAATTTTTTCAACCACATGACCTTTCAGAACTGAACCAAACATTTCCCTTGCTTTCTCAACTGCCTCATCAACGCTGTATGCCTTTTTTATTCCACCTGCCTTTCCTCTGCCCCCTACCAGAACCTGGGATTTCAGAACAACCTTTCCCCCAAGCTTCTCCGCAATTTTCCTGACATCTTCAACTGAATTCGCAAGCTCCCCTCTGGGTATTCTGATTCCGTGTTTTGAAAAAATCTGCTTCGCCTGATATTCGTGAAGTCTCATATTTTAAAGTTGCAAACCGGTAAATTAAATTTAGGTTTTTGATGCGGGGAAAAACAATTTTTGATGCGGGAAGAGAATTTTGACGGAGGTGTGAGATGACCTCGCTCAAAAGTCCGAAAGATGCAGCGGTTGCAGCATGCCTTTCACTGCTCCTCGAGGTTTCAGGAAATCCGAAGGCCGGTAATGTTGACAGAGAGCACGACTTCAGAGACCTGAGATTCGAGCACTTTCTTGCTTCTGCAGCAGGCGCATTCCCGGCTTTTCTGGAGGTTGCAGAGAGAAAAATCATCGGAAAGGGTGTGCTGATGGCTGTAGAAGAGAGCATGAAATGGCATAAAGCGGAGAACGTTCATTTTGGAGCGTTCCTCCTTCTCATCCCGCTTATTGCATCATGGGATGCAGGAAGCATGGCCGAGATTGCAGAATCTGCAAGAGAAAGACTTAAAAGGACAGGCCATGAAGACAGTTTAAGCGTTTTAAAAGCTTTCAGGCTGTGCAATGCAAGGGTTGTTGATGCAAAGGAGCTAAATTTGAGGGATGAAGAAACAGAAAGGGAGATTTTGCAAAAGAGAATAAATCTCTACGAATGGATGAAAATGGCACCCGGAGAGAACCTGATTGCAAGAGAACTTGTTGAAGGTTACAGAATAAGTTTAGAGGGAGCAGAATTTATCCTGAACTTTGAAAATTCCGAAAAGGCTGTTGTAGAGCTTTACTACCACCTTCTTTCAAAGTATCCCGACACCCTCATCATTGCCAAAATGGGCAGAGAATACGCGGAAAAGGTTAAAGAACTGGCAAAGAAAGCCATAACGGATGATGAGAGAAGAGAGCTTGACGAAAAGCTTCTGAGAGATGATGCCAACCCCGGAACGATTGCTGATTTAACCGCGTCATCTATTTATCTTGCCATTGCAGAGGGCTGGAGAATATGAAACTTCATGATTTTGGATTTACGGAGGGTATTAACGAAATCATAGCAATAACAGAGAACGAAGATGGTAGCTGGAACACGGCGCCGATAGGAATTATTGTTGAAAATTCCGCCTCAACCACAGCAATGGCGAGGCTTTACAGAAACAGAACCAGAGCTAACCTTGAGAGAAAAGGCGTTCTCTTTGCAAATGTTATAGATGACCCTATAATCTTTGCAATTTCCTCATTCGGAAATCTGGATGAAGATTACTTTTTCTCCCTTGATCCTCCAATCCTGAAGGGTTCGATGGCATGGTGCAGATTCAAAGCAAAGATGAAAAACGGAACTGCGATTTTAAAGCTTGCTGACGGAGATGTTATTGGGGGGAAAGTGAGAGCTGTTAACAGGGGATTTAATGCGGTAATAGAAGCTCTTGTCCATGCTACCAGATATTTGGCAATCAGGGATGAAGAGAAAAGAAGGGAGCTTTTGGAGAAAATTTACTACTACAGAGAACTTGCAGAAAAATGCGGCAGTGAGAGGGAAAAGAGAGCTTTTGAAATAATAATGGAAAAAATCGCTTAGCTACTCCTCCTTTTTTGGCGGCCAGGGATGTATCTTTATCTTGTGTTCGCAGAGCTTCTGCACCGCTTCGAGATTTGGTTGATCGAAAACAGCGTAATCCTTTTCCCTGATGTAGTCCAGGATGCTCTTTGCGATATCTGTTCTCACCATGACTGTAGAGAATCCATTTGCACTGCCAACACTTCCCACGCTGACATCACTGTCAACTGCGGCAAAATCCTGACAGACCTTGCATCCGGATGGTATGATCTCCTCAAAATCCTTGACGGGAATTCTCACCTTACTACCATCCCTCATTTCAACTATGAACTTCCCCTTCTTGATGTCAGTCTTAACTGCATTCCTTAAATCAGCATTGGCCCTCTCCAACAGGAAGTTGTAGAGGTCGTGATGGTAGAAGTTCTCTGTGCAGAAGAGGCCGATTGCGAGCTTGACCCTTTCGAACTTCTTGAATGCCTGCTGCATCTTTCTAACAGCCGAAACCATGCATGGTGTGCCAACAAACCCCACAGCATCCGATTTAAGAACCGCATCCTTTAAGGCTGGCAGAACATCAGCATAGCAGTACTTCGTTCCGGTGATTTTTCGGTCGTAAAGCTGCTCTGGAGTTTTTATCGTAACGATTTTTGTCCTCCAGTTTGAATCTCTCGCAACAAATATTGCTCTCTCAATTAAGCCCATCTCAAGTGCAGATGCCGTGAACTCAGTAACCATTGCCCCATCCTGCCCAACAAATCTCCTTGATCTTGCTGCGGTTACCTCTATGTAATCTCCAAGTCCGTTTTTGGGAGTGTAATCCCATCTCGGACAGACCTTTATGCAGGCTCCGCAATCAACACACTCCTTAATCCAATCCGGAAAATCTATCGGCGCATCGCCTGCAGTTATTCCGTCAACCGGGCAGATTGATGCGCATGCAGCACAGTGGCAGCAGAGACCAGAATCAATTACCTCCACCTTCAGGTTGCCAAAGTACTTCTTATTGTGCTTCTTCTCCGGAAGGTCAAACTGCCACTCCCTTGCCATCATTCTCCCACCTCTTTAAGGGTGAGGATATGCATTGGACACTGCCTTACACACAACCCGCATCCCGTGCAGAGATCTTCCTGTATTTCAAGGATGCATCCCGTTCCTTTAACTTCCTCGTCAACTGAAATCTCGCATTTCTCAACCTTAATCGCATTTTGCGGGCAAACGTTAACACAAAGCCTGCAACCCAAGCAGCTTTCAGGCTCCAAGCATGCAGCCTTTCTCTTTTTCACGATAACAGGCTTTGGCGGGACTTCAAGATTGTCAAGTTCTCTCTTCCTGATAAGCCTCCAGACCTGTCGATCAACGTAATACTCAACTGTCTGTCTCTCTTCCCTCACAATTTCAGGAATCCTGGTGATCTGTCTGGCACTCAGTATCATCTCATCCATCGACTTGAAGGCAACATCGTGAACCTTGCTCGTGTTCAAAGCCCCTGTGGGGCAGCTGTCAACGCAGAAATGACAGAAGATGCACTTTGCATAGTCTATTCCCGGATACGCTTTATCGAAGTATTCCATCTGAATCGCATTTGCAGGACAGATCTGTGCACAGCGGAAACAGCTTATGCACTTATCTTTTTCAAAAACTATGAATCCTCTGAAACATTCAGGATATCTCCTCCTTTCTCTCGGGTACTCCACAGTAATCCTGTCAGGCTTAATTGCCTGTTTTACAGCCTCACCTATTGCCTCAGCATGTCTCCTGAGATTTACAATCGGGTCTGTTTTAACCCTACTCAGCCTGATCATAACAACCACACTCCAAGGATACCAACAACCAGCGCTGCAATTGAGAGGGCAAGCATTGATGTCCACCCTATTCTCAAAGCCTGATCAAGCCTGTATCTGGCATATATCGATCTGACAATGACCAGTACTGAAATCACAATGATCGTCTTGATGAACAGCCACAGAGGTCCGTTGAGGTCTCCAAGCAGGGGGCAGTAAATTCCACTCCACCCTCCAAGGAACAGTATTGTGAAAAGCAATGCCATAATGTACAGCTTCTCGTAAGCCAGAACCATCACGAGACCGAAAAGGATTCCCGAGTACTCCACGAATGGACCAAAGGCAATTTCCTGATCAGCTTCAGGAATCTCAAATGGAAGACGGGATGTTGCCATTAGCATCGCAATGATGTAAACCACAAAAGCTATCGGATTAAGCAGTACTCCCGGAATTGCTGACTGCTTCTCCACCGCAACGTAAGCATCACCACTTCCGTAGAGGAATATCATTGAGATGACCGCGATGATGAAGGGTATTTCATA
>CAZZLE010000150.1:0-1771 GCA_964654595.1 uncultured archaeon
CACTTCAGGACATAATCGGCGTAGATCCTGACGAAAAGGTTGGAAATGTTATGAGCAGGGAAGTGGTTGCAATCTCTCCGGAAAAATCTGCATTCGATGCTTTTAAAATCATGAGCGAGATGGGGATTGGGAGACTGCCGGTTGTTGAGGGTGGCAGAATTGTGGGAATAATATCGAGAAGTGACATCATGAGGATCAGGGAAATCCTTGAAGCACTGGAGGTGATGGGTTGGAGGAGAAGAAGCTTGTCATAGTGGGCACAGCTCACGTTTCAAGAAGGAGTGTTGAGGAGGTAGAGGAAGTCATTGAGAGGGAAAAACCAGATGCTGTTGCGGTAGAACTTTGTCCAAGAAGATACTACGCTCTTGTTCACGGGATGCAGAAAGAAATTTCGATAGCTGATGTTATAAAGAGCGGAAACGTTTTCATGCTGATTTTTCAGCTCATTCTCGCCTACTTTCAGAGGAAAGCTGGAGAAGAAACGGGAGTTAAGCCCGGAAGTGAAATGCTGGCTGCAATTGAAAAAGCCAAGGAGGTTGGAGCTGATATCATCCTCATAGACAGGGATATTGGAATTACCTTTAAACGATTCTGGCAGAAATTGAGTTTTTTTGAAAAAATAAGGCTTATCCTGCATCTCATCAGAGGTTCCCTTAACGGAGAGAATATTGAGGTAGACGAGATGCTTGAAGAGGATGTGCTCGATATGCTTGTGAGGGAATTTAGAAAAATATCTCCAAATGCCGCAAAGGTTCTGATAGATGAAAGAGATATTTACATGGCTGCCAACCTCCTTAATGCTTTTTCAAGATACAACAGGATAGTTGCCGTTGTTGGTGCCGGACACAGAAAGGGAATTGAGAATGCTCTGCTAAAATTAAAGGATAATCCGGTGAACCTGAGAGAACTTGAGGAGGTGAAAAAAGGTCGGAATTACCTCAAAATCTTCACGGGATTTTTTGCAGCAATCGTTGTGGCAACTTTCGTCTTTGCTGCCATCTCAATAAGTACTGAAATTCTTATCAGTGCTTTTCTTTACTGGTTTTTGATTAACGGAATACTTTCTGCAGCAGGTGCCGCAATTGCGAGGGGACATCCATTGTCGATCATCACGGCATTTCTGTGTGCATGGATGACCTCGCTGAACCCGTTGATTGCCGCCGGATGGGTTTCCGGATTTGTAGAGGCATGGATCCGGAAGCCAACAGTAAATGATTTCTCGAAACTTGCTGAAGCGGATAGTTTCAGGGAAATGATGCAAAACAGATTTTTTCGGGTGCTTCTCGTTGCGGCTTTAACAAATATCGGAAGCATGATGGGGACGATTTTTGGTGGATGGTACATTCTTTCAACCTTTGGAGTTGATATCGCCAGAATTGTAGGAGAGAGAGTAACGAATCTGATCGGAGGGCTGGCATGAAAATATACATCAAGCCCGTTTCCACAAACAGATACACGGTTATGATACTGCAAAAAAAGCTCCCGGAAGTTTTTGAAGCAGAGGTTCTTGTGCTCTCTCCCATGGATATCGGCCTGAAATGCTACAATCCACTGAGAGGGCAGTACAACTCAACATGTCTCATCAGAAGGCTTCCTCTGCTCAAGATTACCCTTGGTGTGACGGGGAAAGACCTCTACGCTACTGGAATGAACTTCGTATTTGGTGAAGCAGAGCTGGGTGGTGCAAGAGCTGTTCTCTCTACCTTCCGCCTTATTACTCCGGACACTGAGCTGTATGAGGAAAGGGTTGTGAAGGAGGCCACGCACGAGA
>CAZZLE010000151.1:0-8117 GCA_964654595.1 uncultured archaeon
CTTGCCAGGTATTTCGAATCACTGCCCAGGTTTGATCAGTTTAGTTCGCCTGCTGAGTTCAGGGAAGCAATAAATCGAATTTATGCCGAGAGGAACAGACAGATAAGTCAGTTTGAGAACGTTGAAAGGGTTGAGGACAGGTTTATAAAGGGGAGAAACGGAGACATAAGAGTCAGAATTTACCAGCAAAAGCCCAGTTCACCGGTTCTGGTTTACTATCATGGAGGTGGATTTGTGATATGCAGCATTGATACTCACGACGCACTTTGCAGGAGAATTGCGAGACTATCAAACGCCACCGTAGTATCGGTCGATTACAGGCTCTCGCCTGAACACAAGTTCCCGACTGCCGTTTACGATTGCTATGATGCAGCAAAATGGGTGGCTAAAAACGCTGAAGGGCTTGAAATAGACCCTTCAAGGATATTTGTGGGAGGAGACAGTGCAGGAGGGAATCTTGCGGCAGCAGTTTCAATAATGGCAAGGGACAATGGAGAGGATTTTATAAAGCACCAGATTCTAATTTATCCGGTTGTAAACTTTTTAACCCCCACTCCATCGCTTTTAGAGTACGGTGAGGGTCTTTGGATTCTCGACGAAAAGATAATGATGTGGTTTTCCGAGCAGTACTTCTCCAAAAAGGAGGACATGCTCAATCCCCTCGCATCCGTAATTTTCGCCAATCTTGAAGATCTCCCTCCAGCACTTATTATCACCGCTGAATACGACCCTCTAAGGGATGAGGCGGAGATCTTTGGACACATGCTGAGAAAGGCTGGTGTTGAGGCAAGCACTGTCAGGTACAAAGGTGTGCTGCACGGATTCATCAATTACTATCCCGTGATTAAAGCAGCAAGGGACGCAATAAACCAGATTGCTGCCATCCTTGCATTCAGCTAAATCCTCTTCCCAAAATTTTTGGCTAATGTGAGAGCGAAGCCAATTGCCTTTTGCACGTCAGGATCTCTCAAGGCTCTCATGGCTTCCACTATACTCATCTGTTCGTAAACCATGGACTCCTCAAATGCATCGATGAACCTCTTTATAACCTTAAGAACCCTTTCATCGACTGAAAGCAGTATCTTTAACAGCTGTTCGAATTTTTCTGTAATCTCTTCGACTTCCTCATGTGACAATGGTATTCTAAACTCGGAAAATTTCACTATTTCATCAAAAACCCCTCTTCTCTCAAGAATGAGGAGTTTGTCAATGGCATCAAGAATTTCATCGTGGTTTTCGACAACTTTCTCGAAAATCTCGTAAATTGCCTCAACTGCCTTGGCAAATTTGTCTGGCGAAAAATCTGACATTTTTACACCAAAAAATAGAAAAATTACTTCTTTTTCCTTTTAATTACTTCCTCAAGTCTTTTTTCAAGCGGCTCTTCGTGAGTGTAGGGACACATGAGATAGTGCTCAACAGCTTTCGCTATGGCATCTTTCGTTGCACTCTCTCCGGTTTTCTTCTTTAACTCCTCAAGAACGTTTTCTGGCAGTACTGTTTGAGCGTGAACTATTTTTACCATTACTACCACCTATCATTATAATGAACACTACCATATTTAAGTTTTTCTCATAATTACCATTTGGAAAATTCATTTCTTGTTACCTCTTACCATAGCAACTTTTCCGGTTCTTGCAAGCTCCTTGATACCATACTGCCTCATTAAATCGATAAATGCCGATACTTTGTCCTCATCTCCGGTAACTTCGATGATAAAGCTATCTCTCGAAACGTCAACTATTCTCGCCCTGAAGATGTTGGTCAGCTCCACTATCTCCCCTCTCTTTTCAGGTGGTGCGTGAACTCTGATCAGGCAAAGCTCCCTCTCAACCGAGTTTTCAGTTATTTCACTGACTTTTATTGTCTCAATAAGCTTGTTAAGCTGCTTTATCACCTGTTCAACAACCCTGTCATCTCCCTCCACAACAATAGTCATTCTTGACAGATCTTCCCTTTCTGTAGTGCCGACTGTCAGACTTTCGATGTTGAATCCCCTTCTTCTAAACAAACCCGCAACCCTTGCAAGAACTCCGGGCTTGTTCTCAACCAGAACGGCTATTGTGTGCTTCATTGTTACCACCTCACTCCTCGTCGATAATTTCCCACAATGCAGCTCCCGGTGGAACCATTGGAAAGACGTTTGCCTGGTAGTCGACCCTGAAATCTATAACAACTGGCGCATCGATTTCTTTCGCCTCTCTCAGGGCATCATCAACCTCCGATGGTCTTTCAACTGTCATTCCCACCGCACCAAATCCTCTTGCTATTGCCTCAAATCCTGTTTTCTCGCATCCGATGCATGTTGCAGAGTACCTTTCTCTATAGAATAACTCCTGCCACTGCCTGACCATCCCCAGATACCCATTGTTCAGAACCAGCACTTTCACCGGAATCTCGTACTTGACACATGTGGCCAGCTCCTGAATGTTCATAAAGAAGCTACCATCACCGGCAATATCGATAACGGTTTTTTCGGGAAATGCAACCTGTGCACCCATTGCTGCTGGAAAGCCGAAGCCCATTGTCCCGAGACCACCACTGGTTATGAACTGCCTCGGATACTTCACCTTAAAATACTGCGCAGCCCACATCTGATTCTGTCCAACCTCTGTCGTTACGATGGCATCAGACATAATCTCGCAAGCCCGCTCAACCACGTACTGAGGCTTGAAACCCTCTTTTTTATACTTCAACGGATACTTCTTCTTCCATTCGTTCACCCTGTCTTCCCATTCCTTTCTCTGCTTGTATTCAACCGCTTTCTTCAACTTTGCAAGAACTTTCTTTGCATCTCCAACTATTGGCACATCTACCCTGACATTTTTACCTATTTCTGCAGGGTCGATGTCAATATGGATTATTTTTGCGTTGGGAGCAAACATCGTGACTTTTCCTGTGGTTCTGTCACTGAACCTGCAGCCGACAGCAATAACCAGATCACTCTCACTGAGGGCATAATTTGCGTACTTGGTACCGTGCATACCTGCAAATCCAAGTGAAAGTGGATGAGTTTCCGGAATTGATCCCTTACCCATCAATGTGGTGACAACGAAGGCCGGAATTGTCTCCGCAAGGTCGACAAGCTCTTTTGAAGCGTTTGAAATAATAACACCACCACCAGCAAGTATAACCGGTCTTTCCGCTTTCATTATCAGTTCAGCCGCTCTTGCTATTTGCTTCGGATGCCCTTCAAGCTTTGGATTGTATCCTGGAAGATTAATTTTTTTTGGGTAGTTGAACTCCACATCGGCGAGAGTGATATCTTTTGGAATATCAACAAGGACCGGACCGGGCCTGCCCGTTGAGGCAATATGAAAAGCCTCTCTTATTGTATTCAGAAGATTTTTTGGATCGGTCACCAGAAAGTTGTGCTTGGTTACGGGCATCGTGATTCCTGTTATATCTGCCTCCTGAAACGCATCGTTTCCAATCAAGCTCGTTGAAACCTGCCCGGTAAAAACGACTATTGGTGAAGAGTCCATGTAAGCTGTTGCTATTCCTGTAACAGTGTTTGTTGCTCCCGGACCGGATGTGGCAAAAGCAACTCCAACTTTTCCGCTTGCTCTCGCATAACCATCTGCAGCATGCGTAGCACCCTGCTCGTGCCTTGTTGTTATATGCCGAATCCCAGAATCGTAGAGCGCATCGTAGACTTCAAGTATCGCTCCTCCAGGTATGCCAAATATGACCTCCACACCTTCCATCTCCAAAGCCCTGACAATGGCATCAGCAGCACGCATTTAAAACCACCCCAACCACCTCTAACTACATTTAGAAAAGAAGTACAAGCTGTACTACAATGATTTCCTTTCCGTGGAACTTTTTCATTACATCTCAGTCAACATGCGCTTTAAAAATTTTTGGTTTCAAAGTCCCGATTTTAACATTGAGAAAGATTTAAACAAGAAATGTGGCTGAGGTTATCTGCTGAAACGATAGCGGTGAATTAAAGAGAATTTTTTAATGGTTTAAAGTGACTGATGGCAGTTTAAAACGTATAATAATTTATTTTGTTGGAAGCAAAGCATAGAAAAGAGACATTATATCTCCTTTACCATCCAGAAAGCTTATTTCGTGTGTTACGTAAAGCTGAAAGATGGATACAACTCTGGACTTGTTCTTCCCGCTGTTTGAATCTGAATCCAACGAGGATTTCTGGAGGATTGAGGAAATAAGAAAGTATCACGAATCCTTAATGGCTGAACTTGAAAGAATTTACAGGATTGCAGAAACTGCAAGGAAAAAAGGGCTCGATCCAGAGCCTAAAGTGGAAATTCCAATTGCAAAAAACATGGCAGAAAGAGTTGAAAAGCTGATGGGTTTGCCCGGACTGGCGGAGTGCATAATGCAACTTGAGGGAGAAGGTCTCAGCAGGGAAATTATCTGTTTTAAGGTTGCAGATGAAATTCTGGAAGGCAGATTTGGAGAATTCTCGAAAGAGGGTGCTATAGATAAAGCGGTCAGAACTGCGGTTGCGATAATGACTGAAGGTGTGGTTGCAGCACCGATTGAGGGTATTGCAAAAGTTAAGATTGACAGGGACGACTTTCTGAGAGTTTACTACGCAGGCCCGATAAGAAGCGCTGGGGGAACTGCTCAGGTTATATCTGTTCTCATTGCCGATTATGTGAGGAGAAAAGTCGGAATTGGCAGATACGTGCCAACAGAAGAGGAAATTCTCAGGTACTGTGAGGAGATACCACTATACAAGAAAGTTGCAAATCTCCAGTACCTCCCCTCTGATGAAGAGATCAGACTCATCGTTTCAAACTGTCCGATTTGCATAGATGGTGAGCCAACGGAAGATGCTGAGGTTTCAGGATACAGAAACCTGCCAAGAGTTGAGACAAACAGAGTCAGGGGGGGAATGGCTCTGGTTATTGCAGAAGGTATTGCCTTGAAAGCTCCCAAGCTCAAAAAAATGGTCGATGAAGTTGGTATAGAAGGATGGGAATGGCTTGATGCATTGATTAAAGGTGAAAATGAAGATGAAGATGAGAAAGCTGCAATCAAGCCGAAGGACAAATACCTTGCCGACATAGTTGCTGGAAGGCCTGTTTTGAGCCATCCGTCAAGAAAGGGTGGATTCAGGCTTCGCTACGGAAGAGCGAGAAATTCGGGCTTTGCAACGGTTGGAATCAACCCGGCAACAATGTACCTCCTCGACTTCATTGCAGTCGGTACTCAGCTAAAAATTGAGAGACCCGGAAAGGCTGGAAGTGTTGTGCCGGTTTCAACCATTGAGGGGCCCACAGTCAGACTCAGAAACGGGGATGTGGTAAAAATCAACTCTTTAAGTGAGGCAAAAGCTGTTAAGAGTGAGGTTGTCGCAATCCTTGATTTGGGAGAGATTCTGATAAACTACGGTGATTTTCTTGAAAACAACCACCCCCTTATCCCGGCATCCTACACATACGAGTGGTGGATTCAGGAGGCTGAGAAGGCTGGATTGAGGGGGGATTACAGGAAGATAAGTGAAGATGAAGCCTTAAAGTTATGCGATGAGTACCATGTTCCGCTGCATCCGGATTATACCTATCTATGGCACGACATAAGTGTTGAGGAATACAAATACCTCAGGAACTTCGTTTCCGATAATGGTAAGATAGAAGCAAGGCATGGAAAGAGTGTTCTTATTCTGCCCTACGAAAAAAGAGTTAAGGAAATCCTTGAGGATTTGCTGGTGGAACACAGGGTGAGAGAGTCTTTTATCGTGATAGAAAACTGGAAGGTTTTCGTGAGGTGCCTTGGCTTAGATGAAAATCTTTCAAAGGTCTCGACAGTTTCAGGAAAAGACGTTCTGGAAATTGTAAACAGTGTTTCCGGGATCAAGGTGAGACCAAAAGCTCTTTCAAGGATAGGTGCAAGGATGGGAAGACCTGAAAAGGCTAAGGAAAGAAAAATGAGTCCCCCACCTCATATTCTCTTTCCTGTTGGCATGGCCGGTGGGAGTACGAGAGATATAAAGAACGCCATAAACTACACTAAAAGCTACAACTCAAAAAAGGGTGAAATAGAAGTTGAGGTTGCGATAAGAAAGTGTACAAAGTGCGGGAAGGAGACTTTCTGGCTAAAATGTGACGATTGCGGTGGATTGACCGAGCAGCTTTACTACTGCCCTTCATGCAGGATTAAAAGTAACTCAGCTGTATGTGAAAGCTGTGGTGGAGAGTGCAATGGATACATGAAAAGAAACGTGAACCTCAGAGAACTTTACGAGAGGGCAATATCCAATCTCGGCGAGTATGACTCTTTCGAGACAATAAAGGGAGTAATGGGGATGACATCCGAAACAAAAATCCCTGAGAGGCTTGAAAAGGGGATACTCAGGGTTAAACACGGTGTTTTTGTATTCAAAGATGGGACTGCAAGGTTCGATGCAACAGATCTTCCACTGACACACTTCAGGCCTGCTGAAATTGGTGTAAGCGTTGAGAAGCTCAGGAAACTTGGTTACAGTAGGGACTACAGGGGAGCAGAGCTTAAAAATGAAAACCAGATCCTGGAGCTGAAACCTCAGGATGTTATACTGCCCAAAAGTGGTGCTGAGTATTTGCTAAGGGTTGCAAACTTCATAGATGACCTGCTGATCGAATTTTACGGAATGGAACCGTTTTACAAAGCAAAAACAGTTGAAGACTTAATTGGTCACCTTGTTATAGGCCTCGCTCCTCACACCTCTGCCGGTGTGCTGGGTAGAATAATCGGTTTCTCTGATGTTCTTGCCGGCTACGCCCATCCATACTTCCACGCTGCAAAGAGGAGAAACTGTGATGGTGATGAGGACTGCTTCATGCTTTTACTCGACGGTCTTCTGAACTTTTCAAGAAAGTTCCTGCCTGATAAGCGCGGAGGGCAGATGGATGCCCCACTCGTTCTGACAGCCATAGTAGACCCGAGAGAGGTTGACAAGGAAGTTCACAACATGGACATTATGGATCGCTATCCGCTTGAATTTTATGAAGCAACGATGAGGTTTGCGAGCCCAAAGGAGGTTGAGGATTGTGTAGAGAAAGTCAAGGACAGACTGATGGATGAAAGAAGGTTCTGCGGACTTTTCTTCACTCACGACACGGAAAACATTGCTGCAGGAGTGAAGGAGAGTGCATACAAATCACTGAAAACGATGCAGGAGAAGGTTTACAGGCAGATGGAACTTGCAAAAATGATTAATGCTGTTGACGAGCATGATGTAGCCGAGAGGGTTATAAACATGCATTTCCTGCCTGACATAATCGGAAATCTGAGAGCTTTTTCCCGACAGGAATTCAGATGCACGAAGTGCAACACAAAATATCGCAGAATTCCTCTTTCTGGAAAGTGTCTGAACTGTGGAAACAAGCTCACATTGACAGTCCACAGCAGTTCCATAATGAAGTACCTCGAACTCTCGAAGTTTCTCTGCGAGAACTTTAATGTTTCCAGTTACACCAGACAGAGACTCATGCTACTTGAGAAGGAGATAAAATCAACGTTCGAAAACGGTAATGAAAGGCAGGTTTCAATATCTGATTTTGTCTAACAGCAAAAATATATAGTATGAAGTGAACTCTCAATGTGGACGAAAAAGACATGAAAATACTTGACCTGCTTGTTAGCAACGCACGAATTTCGAAAACGAAGATAGCCAGGGAGCTGAACATAACCGAGGCGGCAGTAAGAAAAAGGATCTTAAATCTGGAGAACAAAGAAAAAATTCTGGGTTACAAGGCAGTCATTAACTACAAGAATGTTGGCCTCAGCGCATCGCTGACGGGAGTGGATGTTGAACCGGATAAACTCTGGAAGATAGTTGAAGAGCTTAAAAAACTCGATAGTGTTAAGTCGCTCTGGCTCACCACGGGTGACCACACGATAATGGCAGAAATAATAGCAAAATCTGTAAAGGAGCTCTCAGAAATACACGAGAAAATAGCAGGGATGGAGGGGGTTAAGAGAGTCTGTCCCTCGATAATAATAGACATCGTAAAGTAAATTAGAATTTGATATTAATTCAGGCAATGGAAGACAGGTTCGTCAACTGCATCCTCGGCTTGGCAGTGGGGGAATCTATCGGAATGACTGTTGGAGGTGTCACAATTGAGCCCAGCTAAACAACTAATGGAAAAGTTACA
>CAZZLE010000152.1:0-2658 GCA_964654595.1 uncultured archaeon
CTTTGTATTCAGCCCCATAGATTCCGTTGGCTTTCAAAAAACCCTTTAGCAGCCTAACCTCATTCTCCTTCCCCTTTATCCTGCTTTCAAGCCATTTGTGGTGAAAAGGTGTTCTGTCAACTGCAGACTTAATGTTTTTCGGGTCTTTTAGCTTGTAGCATGGCACCACATCAACTTCGACACCCTTAACCGTTCCATGAACGTAAGGATGTTCCGCATATCTTATCTCATAACAATCAAGCACAGCCTTTCCAGCTTCAAGTCCTCTCTCTCTCAGTTCCTCCTTGGTCATATCTTCCGGAAAGAGAAGAAAAACATCTATCTCAAGGCTACCTTTAAGCCAGGTGTTTCTCGCATAACTTCCAACAAAAACATATTCCACTCCCAGCCCGTCAAGCCTACTCCTGAGCTCTTCTTCTGCCTCCTTTCCCCTCCTTACTTCCTCCTCCTCAGGCAAAACAAGCTTTAATGCCTTCTGAACTACCTCCTCCACCTTCATTCAAATACCCTCAAATCTCTGTAAATAGGTCCCTTAGGTGTTAGAATACTCTCTTTGAGACTGAAACTCTTCACCTCCATCTCACCGAAACTCTCGGAAGAGTGCTTCTTTATGACTTCGGAAACCTCAGGATTTTTTCTCTTTACCCTCCCAACCGTCAGATGAGCCCTGAATTCCTTGTCCCTCCTGAAACCGAGCTTCTTCAGTCTCTCGTAAACATTGTTCGCGAGACTTGTAAGTTCACCACCCTCCCTGACACCAATCCAGACAACTCTCGGTGAATTAAGGTTTGGAAAAGCTCCTACTCCTTCAAAAGAAATCCTGAAAGGTTCAAAGTCAATCTCTGAGAGATTTTCTTCAATCTTCGAAACCCTGCTCTCAGTAACTTCACCAAGAAAAAGCAAAGTTATATGGAGATTTTCAGGCTCAACAGCCTTGATCCCATTTATTCCCGAAAGCTCGGCGAGAAGAGGTTTAATTCTATCCCTTATCAGGTCATCTATGTCAACAGCAACAAACAGCCTCATCAACACGAATTTACTCAGAGGATTATTAACCTTTGGACTTCTCCAACCAGCGTCTCATCACTGGTCTATGAAGGGCAGTTATAAAAAAGGATAAAAGTAAAATCATAAAAAGTTTCTCAGAATTCTCAGTACAACCTCCGTCTCCTCGTCAAGCTGCTCCTGCAGGAACACGTGCCTCAAAACAACCCTTGCGAGATACTTCTCAACCAGCTCGGCAGTAACAGCATCAAGCTGTTTTGAACTGTATTTCTCAACAACTTCAGCTAACAGATCCTTCAAACTCCTCAACCTCCTCCGATGATATCTCCTTCAGTACTTTCAGACACACAACCCATGACCCGGTTATCATAAAAATAATTTGACATCTAATCAAATAAATATGTTTCGGCCGGCTCGCATTTCCACTGCTTCCTCAAAGCTTCAAGTTCCGGAATGATGTTTTTGTCAGGAATAAAGGTTCTAAAAAGGATAAAACCATGCTCATCCTTTGCCCTGACAACGATAGCATTTTTGACGTCTGCATTCCCTTTTACAAGCAAAATCCTTGCCTCATCCCTGACATCTCTGTCGTTAATCGTAAAGAAGTTGTTAGTGGATGAATCGTAGAACGATACAGACCAGTACGTGTTCTCCGGAACTTTTACTTCAATCAGCAGTGGCTTTTCAGAGATGTCATAGATGCAGAATGAGTAAAGAAGATTCGGGCTCGGAAGAACCACGGTTCTTTGGCTTGCGTTTATGGGCGGTGCGTGGTAGATTTTGTTCTCCTCATAGCCAGCTGAAGTTGTTGTGAAGAAGTAAAGAACCAAAATCAGCTTTGGAAGGAATGCCACGAATACTAAATGGGAAACAATTGCAGAAATTGCGAATGCAACAATGTATTTCTTCATCTGCAACCCTCCAGAATTATTTTTGGAAGATCAATTGATTCAGGACTCTCGTAAACAGATCTGCCGGGATTGTAAAGTCTGAGGACGAGAATGAAGTTACCTTCACCTCTAAGCGGAATCCAGTTATCGTGATGGTATTGCTGAGATAACCTTACAGTCCACCTCCCATCATCCCACTTCACGTTCTCGCTTGTTACAGCATAGATATCGTACTCGTTCGGGATCAAAAAGTGGTCTGAGGCATAAACCGTAATGCTCCACCATCTTGCAGGAAGGTAACCACCTTCAATCCTGTAGTCGCAGTGAAGCCTTAGCAGTTTAAAGTTGCTGTCAGTATGGGCAATAAAGTAAACTGCTTCAGATTTGTTGAGAGCAAAGAGGGCATTAAGAGCAATTGCGGCTCTGGTGTAGATATCCGCACTCTCCGAACCAGCAAGAAGGCTGACCTTCCAGGGACCGTTTTTCACTGTGAAAAAGTTGGCTACATAGTTTACAGTGTAACAGGCTGAGAAAACCCCGAAAGCTATGCCAGCGATAACGCTGAGCAGCAACCACTTTCTCACATTCTTAATAAGTTAAAACCCTTATAAATATTGCTGACAATTTTTACTCAAAAACAGTACATTCTCACCTCGCAGAACTTGCACCTCCATTTATCCCTGGTCTTTAACGCCTCCCTCTCACCCGCCCAGTACTCCCTCGAAAACTGCAGAATTTTCTCGATTTCTTCCTTTCTTGCTTT
>CAZZLE010000153.1:0-10591 GCA_964654595.1 uncultured archaeon
AGTTTCTTCAGCGCGGGCAGTTTCACCCTTTCAATGCAGGCTTCAACCACATCAACAAAGTTTTCGGAGAGTTAGAATGCTTCATCCCTGCCCCACATTGTGAATCGGGTTCCGTAGCTCATAAGCGTGAACAGATTGGGAGCTGGGCATTGGGATAGCTTCTTGAGTTCACACAATCCCCAGAATAGCTCATTGGCTTCATTTGCCTTCTCCAGTGTTTTAATCATCCTGTCCTCGTCAGCTTCACCCACTTCCATTTCAAGTCTCTTGAACATCTGGTGAAAGAGCCTTCTGTAAAGCTCAAAATCCTTTGAAGAATCTCCGGTTTTGTCCAAGATGATTTCTGGAATCTGCAGATACTCAGAAACGAACTCATGAATTTTCGAATTTGCATCACATCCACCGGGAGCTGCTGAGATCATTATATCAGGCGAAAACTCATTTCCTTCCTTTGAGAGTAACACGGATCCCAATGCAATTGTATTTGCGGAACATACAAAATCTGGAAGACCCAAAGAGAGTGCGTAGTCCCAGTAGGGTTCTCCCTGATGTGTTAAAGCACAGACTCCTATTGTTGTCACGACTTCAGTCGTGTATGGCACGGCATTGTCAAACAGATGTATAACTTCAGGTGGAAAATTAAAGGGAATCATCACAACCTTTTTGCCATTTTCCTTAGCCTCAACAGCCTCCACAATGTGATTTCCAAGCACTTCCTGCAGGAACTTCAGTCCCGCACCATCATGCCTTTTGTCCAGAAAACTCCTGAGCGTATGGTTTTGTTCCATGACTGAAAGGCTTAACATCCCGTTTACTTCGTTATTTGTGTAAGGTCCGATTTTTTTGATTGTTTTAAAAATCTGGTAACTTCTTAAAACCAATCCGCTCTTAACTTCAGCCAGAAGTATCACCTCCTGAGCCTTTCCAAGAATGCCTGTACCCTTGTCTTTATCCTGCCAATGTCGGCTGTGGAGGCATATTCTTTCTCAAGAACGAGAACAGGTATGCCATCCTTTTCGAGGTCCATTCTCAGCTTTGCATTTTCAATACCAAAAAGATCACAGAACTTGTTGTGCTGCAAAATCACACCGTCAACTTCAGCTTCCTCAGCCATGCTTTTTATGAAATTCTTCCTGAAAGAGTACTCTCCAAACATTCTTGCACATATTTTCAGGTTGTTAAGGTACTTGGCTGCCAGAAAATCGTAAATGTCGCCTCCATCATACTCAGCCATGTTCCAGAAGCTTCCTCCTCCGAAACAGGTGGTTTCAGCAACAATTAAAGCGCCCATCTCTTCTATTTTCCTTATTAGCTCAATCTCATCGAGAGGACTGCCGGCGAGCAGAACCTTGGCCCTGTAATCCACTTCCTTTTTCTCAGCCATTGCAGATTCAAGCAGCTGCAGAAACACATCAGATGGCAAGGACTCTCTTGCCACCGCAACTGATACTGCATCACTTCCGTAAAATTTCGGCTTCCTGAATCTCAGTCTGTAAAAATCCCTCATTTTCTCGTTTATTTTGTCCTGAATTTTTGTGAGTTCCACAATCTCATCTTCTGCAATCTCCACACCAAATCTGCTCTCAAAAGCTTCCTTTAACCTTTTAATCTCATACGAGAAGAACTCAAGGGTGTCCTTGTTAACGAGATGTGGAACTTTGAAGTAGTGCATGAACTCTGGATTTCTCGCATGCTGGATTTCATCAAAGGTACCCATCCAGTGGTCGCATCCTCTCACTCTCACAAAACCATCGAGAAAGTCATAGCTACCGTTAAGAACAAGTTCGAGACAGCTTCTGCATAGACTGCAGTTGTATCTTGAAAGGTATGAATCTGCTGTTGAAGTATCAGCATTTCCAGCTCCTCTCAGTCTGAAGGGTAAAATTCTGCCAGCCTCAGCCACCTCCCTTGGCATCGCTATGCAGGCATACCCCACAACCGCATTTCCTTCCGACTTCCATTTCTTAACGTATTCGTTTTCAAGAGTTGATGCTATCTCATGAATTTTCGATAAACTCATTCTCCACCTCCTTTTCCAATCCTAACAATACCACCAAGGGACTGGACAAGCGGTGTTAATGCTGCTGAGAGGAATTCGGGGTTTGAGAGCAAAATTTCAACAAATGACCTCATCAAGTTGGTGATTAGCTTTTCAAGCTCTTTTCTGTCTGCAGAAGCGATTGCTGCATTGATAGTTCCTGAAATAACCTCCGGATTTCTTTCAGCAACCTCGTTAAAGGTTTTTGCGGCAGCAGTGATAATGTCTCCAAACTTTTCAGCGTCAATTTCCTTTATGATTGCTGTTAAAATCTGCGCTGTCAGTTCAGCTGGGAGCTCTCCGAATTTTGACATAACTTTGCTCAGCATCTCAACAAAGGCGTTAACGGCAGTTGGAATTAAAGAAGTCAGAGACATCAAAACAACAGGATTTCGCCAGATAACATTGACAAAAGCCTCGTTCAAATCTCTTGCATCATCCAGAATGGCAATAACGGCTTTTTTCAGTCCCTCAACATCCATATTTTCCAGAAACCTCTCGATTAAGTTCTCAGCAACTTCCTTGAACTTTCTTTCACCCCTTCCCAGTATGTAGTTCCCTTCGTGCAATTTATTCACGACTTTTGCCAGATTCTCAAACAGCTTTGCCAGCTCATCAACGTTCAGATTTTCAAGCGAATTAAAGGCAGCACTTGCAAGAAGTTCAGAGGGCAAATCGACCCTTCTTAAAGCGTCATTTGCAATTGATATGCCTGCATTGACCACTGCGGGCATTGAAGCCATCAGATTTGCAAGCTTAACCGGGTTATCGATAATTTTTTCATTTATTATCTCAAAAACACCCTGCGAGCAGTAAGCAGTATCTTCAATAAACTTCCTCATCTTGCCGAAATCCAGTGTATCAATGAAATCCCCTATTTTCTGACCTGTTACCTCAGCAAACAGCATTGGATGATCTTTTCTCAGCCTTTCAATCCCATCAAATAACTCATTCAGCGTTTCTGCAGCATATTTCGCATCGAAATCACCGGCAACCCCCTTGAGCATTCCCACAAAGGCATGGGTCGTGAATTTGCTTGAGTACTCATTGAACCCCCTCATTAATCCAAACATCGTGTTTGCCGTTCTCGGAATCAGGCTGAAAATCGTTGCTGCGAATTCCATATCCGTGTTCAGTATTTCTTTAACTTCCTTTTCCACAACGACAGGATTAAAGTACTCATTTGCAGCCTTTCTCAGGATGTCTTTGTAGAAAGGAGAACTTGCGAGAATTCTTAAAATTCCAAAACTCATATCACCCACAACCACCACCTCAAAGCTGCCTGCAATCATAAAAATGCCTTGCAACATCCATCTGGCAGAGCTGCCTTCCCCCCATCCATAGCTGAATCATTTTTACATCCCTCCAGTGCTTTTCAACATCGAAGTTTCTGTCTATCCCGTAATGTGAAAGCAAATCCACAGCCTTTCCTGCAACATCACAGCAGAAATCGCAAACCTTCAGCTTCAAAGCCCTGCCTCTCGCAACAATTTCAGCAGAATACCTCTCACCGTAGATATCAGGTCTGTCGAGCATTCTGGCATAGGTGTAAACTGCCGCCCGGCTTATCTCAATCTCAGCAGCTATGTCTGCAAGAACTGCTGCAACAGCGGTGTTCTCCTTTAAAGGCTTCCCCCGGTATCTCAGCTCACTGCATTTCTCGTATAAAATTTCGTATATGTTCTCCATCGCACCCAGAGCCATTGCAGCGCTTCCGAGACAGCCAGTTGTGATTATTTCCCTGAAGTATCTGGCATCCAGACCATCCCCCCATGCTCTGTAATGTTTCGGCACCCTTACGCTGTCAAACCATATGTCCGAGTTCTTGTCAGCTGCCATTCCTGCCTTGCGATACGGTTCCCCCTGCTTAACTCCCGGTAAATTTGCGGGAACGTATATGTAGGCAAAGTACCTCTCATCAGCTTCTCCCGGTTTTGTTGTGCAAACAACACCGAAAAGATCCGCAACTCCGCCTGTATTTGTGGGCCATAGTTTATGCCCGCTGATTATCCACTCATCACCATCGAGAACCGCTGTGGTTCTGATAGTTTTTCCCTTCAGCTCATCCAGATTTTCTATGTCCGAACCGCCTTGTGGCTCGGTCATTGCATTTGCAGCCATGGTCAGCTTTTTCCTTGCAAAAAGCTTGGAAAATTCGGCACAGAGTTCATGGTTAACATGAGGCTTTACAGTTATCATGAAAAGCGGCCAGAAGGTTACACCAACTGAGACAGCAATGCCAGTGTCATACCTTCCAATTTCCTCCATCAATCTTGCAATTATTGATCCGAAGTAGTCCGAGTTACCCATCCCCCATCCACCGTACTCCTCGGGGAAAATGGCGATCTGAAAACCGTAATCAACCATCAGCTTCTCAAGAGCCGGCTCAACGTAGCGATGTTCCTTCCAGTCCTCGTCAAACTCTCTTCTGAACGGAAGGACGTATTTTTCTCCCCAATCTCTTATCATTTCTGCAAGATACCTTTCAAGAGGGGACTCAAACTCTCGAATTCTCGCAAACTCCACAATATCACCTCTTCCACAGCTTACTGGCGAAAAATCTTTCAGAAAGTTCAAGCAAAGAGTGATACTGCTTCAACAATGCGACAATGCTCTTTGCATCTCTCCACTGCTTCTCAAGCAATCCCTCTCTTGCGTATCCCTGAGATGCCATTAGTTCCATTGCTCTATCTGCCACATTGAAGGCAGCTCTTGAGCATTTCAAAGCTGTAATTTTGGATATCGCGTGTATCTCATCGTCACTTCTGTCCTCAAGCATCGTTTTGGCCAGAAACTGAGCCATCATGTTTGCTTCAACTGCCTCTTTCGCCACCTCTCCAAGAACCTCAGCATCAACAGTGTTATCCTTCAGCGGTTTTCCCCTTATTAGCCTCTTCTCCGCCCATTCGCCTACAATTCTGCATGAATCTATTGCAGAACCAGCACACAACGAGGAAAGGCAGAGATTCAGGTAGATTTCGAGTCTTTTCCAGCCATTGCCCTTTATTATTCTGCTCTTCTCAACTTCTGCCCTTATCCTTACATCGCAGTTTCTGCTTGCATTTAACCCGGCAGTCTTTAACAGCTCCCCTCTCTCCACCTCTTTTCCATCAAGAACAGCAAGAGAGACTCCATCATAGTTGCAGAATACGACAAAGACATCAGCATCGAAGCCAGAGTTTAGAGGTCTGCCATAAAATTTAATTCTGACCCTGTCACCCTTTTCAACCGCTCTGGCAAGTTCAAAGCCTTTGAAATCGTCATTTCCGAACTGTGGTGGTACAATGGACACTCTGCAAAAACCGCTTGAAAGCTTTTCAACCATAAAGTTAAAAGCTTCACTGCCAATTGCTGAAGCGGAAGAGGCCACAACGGCAGAAAGGACAAAACCTATCCCGGCATCAGCCCTCCCTATTTCCGAAAAACTTTGGTATAAGATTGGTGGGAGCTCTTCAATGCCCAACCCTGCTCCTCCGGCAGATTCTGGAACTACCAGCTTCTGCATACCGATATCAACAAAAAGCTTTTTCATGGCTCTCTCTGCTATCTCGAAGCGATCATCAATCTCATGTCTGTAGGGCATGACTTCCTTCTCAGCCCATTCCTCGATGCTCCTGGTTATCATCCCGGCAGTATCGCTTTTAAGTTCGGAAAGCGGATCGATTGCCACTCTCATCATTTAACACTATCATCAACACAGATAAAATCATTATGGGATGACCATGATAATATTTAATTTCACTTGCACAAAGCAGCCCGTTCATGCACAAATCTTTTAAAATTTTGTGATTATTATCCACTATGAAAAGAAGGCTGCACACGACAATCAGTGATGAGGCAAGCAGGATTATTGAGAAGTACATTGCAGAATACGGAAGAGTGAACAATTTGATCGAGGAAGCTCTGGCTGTTTTTGACAGATACAGAAGCGGGATGAGCGAGGCTGCCTGCAAACTTGTCGAAATAATGGAGGAAGCAAATCTTGTCGCTTTCAATGCTAAAACTATTGAACTTGTTGTTTCAGGTGAGATTGAGAAGGCTCTTTGCGACAATGAGCTTGAAATACTAATAAGGAAACAGTATAACAGGCCTATCTCAGAGATCTCCCTTTTAGAAGCTATTGAAGGTGTAAGGGAGTGTTTAATCACAACCAGGAAGGCCACGAAGGTGAACCTTAAAATTGCTGATTCAGGATACTATCTTCTGGTTACATCCAATCTCGGTCAGAACACCGATTTGATATTATGTGAGGCTTTGAGAAGATTTTTTGAGAAAAATTAGTTAAAAGCTACATTCGAAGTTTTTCCTCAGGGTTACAGCCTTTTTGTGAGGGATAAAGAGCCTGATTTTAATATATCGGGTAACAGGAAGGTTGAAACTGTCCCAAAACCTTAAAATGGCTGCTGGTTTGGCTCTCCTTCCCCTGGAATCTTTGTTAAAACAATGCGGGGGGAGGGATTCGAACCCTCGAACCCCTACGGGACTGGACCCTCAATCCAGCGCCTTTGTCCGCTCGGCAACCCCCGCTCAGATGAAAGATTCTGCAAAGGATTTATGAATATTGTGGTATAGGAGGCGATGGTTTCATATAGTCCTGAAATAAACATCCTGCATGAAAGCGGTAATGCTCCTCAGCGGTGGAGTTGATTCGTCAACTCTGCTCTATTATCTTCTGGACAGAGGTTATGAAGTTCATGCTCTAACTTTTTTCTACGGTCAGAAACATTCCAAGGAAATAGAAAGTGCTGAAAAAATTGCAAAGGCTGCAAATGTTTTACATTTAAAGGTTGACATCTCCACGATTCATGAACTCATCTCTTACGGAGCTCTAACAGGAGAGGAGGAAATTCCCAAGACATTCTACAGTGAGGAAGTGCAGAGAAGAACAATTGTTCCGAACAGAAACATGATTCTGCTTTCCATCGCAGCGGGATATGCTGTAAAAGTTGGAGCAAAGGAAGTTCACTACGCCGCTCACCTCAGCGACTACAGCATCTATCCCGACTGCAGGAAGGAGTTTGTCAAGGCTCTTGACACGGCTGTTTACCTCGCAAACATCTGGACACCGGTTGAAGTTAGGGCACCATTTGTGGATATGAACAAAGCGGAGATTGTAAAAATGGGTCTGAGGCTTGGAGTTCCGTATGAGCTCACCTGGAGCTGTTATGAGGGCAGAGAAAGACCCTGCCTCAGTTGCGGAACATGTCTTGAGCGTACAGAGGCTTTTTTAATTAACGGAATAAAAGACCCCCTTCTGAGCGATGAGGAGTGGGAGGAGGCGGTAAGGATTTACAGGGAGATGAGGGCGAAGAATGAAAGCAAATCTTACTGAAATCTTTGAGTCAGTTCAGGGTGAAGGGTTTTATGTTGGAGTAAGGCAGCTTTTCATAAGGTTTGCAGGCTGCAACCTGAACTGCTACTACTGCGATACCCCAAAAACTGCAGAAAACTGCCTGGACATGACTTCGGGCAAAATTCTGGAAAACCCCGTTTCTGCTGAATACGTTCAAAAGCTAATAAACTCAAGCAAGGTCCACTCCGTCTGCTTTACAGGTGGTGAACCTATGCTCCAGGCAGAATTCATCGCATCTCTCAACAAAACCCGACCCTTTTACCTCGAGACCAACATGACCTTGCCAGAAAAGGCAAGGTTGCTGAGGTTCTGCGATATTGTTGCCGGCGATATGAAGGTGAGGGAGTCAGGAGTAAGAAATTATGATGAGATACTTCAAAAAACTGTGAAGTGCTTTAAAATTTTGAGGAACACCAGAAAGAGAAGGACATTCTGCAAAATAGTTCTTCCTGAAACCTTTGACGCCGAGGAGGTTATAAACTCATCGTATGAAATTAAAAGCTTTGTATTCGGCTTTGTGCTACAGCCGGTTTTCGGCTGCAGTGTGGATAAAATTCTTATGCTGCAAAAGAGAATGATTGACTTCGCAGACACAAGGATAATACCGCAGGTTCACAAGTATCTGGGGGTGAGATGATGGAACATGAAATGATTATAGGGGTATCAACTTCCTTTAGTGCTGCTCACAGCATTCCAGGACACGCAAAATGTGGAAAGATTCACGGCCATAACTTCAGAGTTGAGGTGGAAATATCAGGCAAGGTGGGAGAGAACGGGATGGTAATGGACTTTTTCGATCTCAAAAAAATTGTTAACGAAGTGGTGTCAAAGTTTGACCACACCTTGCTCAACGAGCAGATCAAAATTCCGACTTCAGAGAACATCTGCCTGAAAATATTCGAAGAACTTGTTGAAAGAGGATTGAAGGTTCGCAGAGTGAGGGTTGCTGAAAATGAAGACAAGTGGGCGGAGTTGAGATTCTGAATGCCTTTAATTCCCCCAGCGGCAAACATAAAGTTTTTATATTTTTAGAATACTTCGTATTATGCGAAAAGGTCAGCTTGATGATGTGGACATCGCCATTATCGAAAACATTTTGAGAGGTAAAACTCAGAGTGAGATTGCCGAATTGCTCGGAATAACCCTCAGAACTGTCCAGAACAGAGTCAGGGCACTTGAAGATGGCGAATATCTCATAAAAATTAAGGAAGGTTACTGGAAGGCAAATTACCAGAAACTCGGGCTTAACATGCTTGCTGTGACCTTTATTGATCTCGATATTGAGTCAAAGGTGAGAATAAATGAGGTGATAGAGCACTTCAAGAAGCTTGATTATGTTGAGAACATTCTCGAACTTGTTGGATCAGCTTACGACCTTTGTCTCATTGTCAGATACAGGGATGTAGAGGAGTTCAACAGAGAGCGAAGGAAGTTTATGGAATGGTTTGTGAAGAATGGGATAAGAATAAACCACCTTGCGACCTATATATCATCCAACACGCACAAGGATCATCGCAGAACCATTATAAGCGGAAAATAATTCCAACTTTACGCATGTAGAAATCTAAGACATTCATATTTCACGAAATCGTTAAATATTTTACGATCTTCCATTTTTTAATGAGAGTTGGAGTTATCGGGGCTGGCTGTTCAAAGTTTGGCAGAAGGGATGATGTCAATATTCAGGAATTAGCTTATGAGGCGGTCAAAGAAGCGCTTGATGATGCGGGAATAAGCAGGGAGGAGGTGGATATCAGCATTGTCGGCAGCGTTAACACCCGAGGATACGAACTGATGCCTGCTGTTCCTGTCAATGAGTACTGCGGCTTTGCAGGCAGGGGACCGGTAAGGGTTGAAGCAGCATGCGCAACGGGCGCTGCAGCTGTTTACACCGCATTCACCTCAGTAGCTTCTGGCATTGCTGGAACAGCCATAGCCATAGGTGTTGAGAAGATGACAGAAGTTGACACTGCAACATCTCTTGCAGTTGGTGGAAGGGCTGGCAACTATCTCTGGGAGTTCCACCAGTACGGCACAACCTTCCCGGCTTACTATGCTATGCACGCAACAGCTCACATGGCGAAGTTTGGTACCAACGAAAAACAGCTTGCATACATTGCTGTTAAGGCTCACAGGAATGCCGCAAAAAATCCAAAGGCTCACTTCAGGAAGGAGATTTCGATTGAGGATGTGCTTGATTCGAGGTATGTAGCCTATCCCCTGAAGCTCTACGATTGCTCACCGGTGAGCGATGGCTCTTCTGCTGTAATTCTGGCGAGTGAGGAGAAGATAAAGGAGCTCGGGATTGATGATGCTGTCTGGATCGAGTCAGTTGGTTATGCTTCTGACACATCAAACATGACGAGAAGAAAAAGCTTCGTCGGCCTTGAAGCGACTGTTTTAGCTGCAAAGATGGCATACAGGAATGCAGGCATATATGATCCGGTGAAGGAGTTTGATGTCGCCACCGTGCATGATTGCTTCACCATAGCCGAAATTATGGCCTATGAAGACCTCGGATTCTGCAGGAAGGGCGATGGGGGAAAATTTGCGGAGAGCGGTGAGACGGATCTGTGTGGAAAAATTCCGGTGAATACCTTTGGAGGATTGAAGGCAAAGGGACATCCGCTTGCTGCAACTGGTGTGGCGATGGTTTACGAGATCGTGAAACAGCTCCGCGGTGAAGCAGGAGAACTGCAGGTTGATCTGAAGAACTACAGGGGTTTGCTGCACAATGTGGGTGGAACGGGTCATTTTGCTTATGTTATGATTTTCAGGAGGTGATTGAATGTTTATCGAGAGCAGAAAGCTGGAAATGGTTCACAGGATTCCTGCGGTAAAGACTGAGAAGTACTGGAAAGGGCTTGAGGAGGGCAAGGTGCACAAAGCTGTTTGCAGGAAATGCGGAGAGGAGTATTATCCTCCAAGGGGTGATTGTCTGTGTGGTGGGGATGTTGAATGGGCTGAAGTTGAAGGTGAGGGAGTTGTTGAAGCCTTCACAAATGTCCACACAATCCCTGCAGGTTTTGAGTGGCATGGAAAATACACGATAGCTATTGCGAGGTTTGGAAATGTCAGAGTGATGGGCTGGTCTGAAAATGTAAAGATTGGAGACAGAGTCAGGCTGAAAACGGGCAGGGATGAGACTGGTGTCTGGAAGGTTTACTTTGAGGTGGTTTGAATGGTGGATTTCAGACTCA
>CAZZLE010000154.1:0-3953 GCA_964654595.1 uncultured archaeon
CTGCATTTCCTGAGCGATTAACCTTTAACCTGAATCCATCTGTAATTATGTCTTCCTTCCCTTTCAGCAGTATTACTGCTTTTGCCCTTTTTGCAGCCACATCCACCTCAACTTCCCCGAAAACTCTCCTGAACTCCCCCGCATGGGGTGTAAGTATGCACTCGCAGTTTTCGGGTACTTCATCAACAAGCCCCTGTGCATCCAACACGGCCTTCCTGCAGCTTTTGAGAAGCTCCCTAATGACATCCTCAAATTCAGGATTCTCTCCAACACCCATACCCGCAACAACAACATCGTGCCTTCTTGCCAGCTCTTCAAGCTCCTTAAGATTTTTCATCTCTATTTTTTCCTCACCGACACCTCTTACTATCAAATTCGGACTGAAAGATGCCACAACCTTCCTTATTGATTCCGGCACGGCTGTCGTGACAATGTCTGCCCCTGAATACAACGCTGCCAGACTTGCAAGGGCTGGAGCGCCTGTGTACTCTCCACCACCGATAACCAGAACCCTTCCATGCTGACCTTTGTGAGCGTTATCGTATCTTTTATAGCTGCTTATAACATCCCCCGGACCGCATAGTCTCTCAAAAAATGGAGGTATGCCTATATCCTTAACAACAACTTCACCGCAAACATCCGGTATTAATCCGGGCTTTGGCTTGTGAAAGGTTACGGTCAAATCAGCCTTAACAGCTTCTTCATACTCTCCAGTGTCGGGGTTAAGGCCTGAAGGGACGTCTACAGCAACTTTGAATGCATCACTCTCATTGATCATCCTTACCGCTGTGGCATAAGCTCCTCTCAGCCTACCCTTCACACCCGTTCCGAGCATGGCATCTATAACAATATCGCAGTCAATCTCTTCAGGCAAACCCTCCTTTACTGGAATTTCAGCTTTCCTGCAAATTTCAAGGTTTTTTATGGCAAGCTCCGTTTTTGGCTTTGCGATGAGGAAGATCTCCACATCAAAGTTTTTCAAATGTCTTGCAGCAACGAACCCGTCTCCTCCATTGTTACCACTGCCAGCAAAAATCTGAACTTTGCCCTTCTGAAACCTCCTCATTATCTCCTCAGCAACACCTCTGCCTGCATTCTCCATAAGAAGCATTCTGTTCAGGCCAAAATACTCACAGTTTGTGTCAAGAATTTGCATATCCCTCGAGGAAATTGTCTCCATAACGAACGTTCACGGAAGCCTTAAATATTTTTTATCGTATCAGAGAACATGAATCCTTCAGAAGTCTTCGAAATCATCGAAAGACATACCAAATTCATGCGAGATTCAATACCGCTGATTGCAAGTGAGAACCTGACTTCCTTATCAGTAAGGAGGTGTTATCTTTCAGATTTTGGTCACAGATATGCTGAGGGAAAAGTTGGACACAGGTTCTACGAAGGCTGCAGGTTTGTTGATGAGATTGAGGAGATTGCGATCAATTTAACCAGAAAAATATTTGAGGCTGAACACGTAAATGTACAGCCAATTTCGGGAGTAGTTGCGAATATTGCTGCTTTCTTTGCTCTGACAAATGTGAGAGACACCATTATGAGCATTTCTGTACCCTGCGGAGGACACATAAGTCACGATACAGTTTCTGCGGCTGGTTTGAGAGGGTTGAGGGTCATTCACTATCCCTTTAATACTGAGGAAATGAACATCGATGTGGATGAAACAAGAAAAATTGCCTTAAAGGAGAATCCAAAGCTCTTCATTCTTGGTTCGTCTCTCATACTTTTCAGGCAACCTGTAAAGGAAATAAAGGAGATTGCTGATGAGATCGGTGCTTATGTGATGTACGATGCCAGCCATGTTCTTGGCCTGATTGCGGGAAAGGCTTTTCAGAATCCGCTAAAAGAGGGAGCGGATGTTATGACTGGCAGCACACACAAAACCTTTTTTGGCCCTCAGAGAGCTATAATAGCAAGCAGAAAGGAGCTGGCAGATAGGGTTGACAGGGCAGTCTTTCCCGGAGTTGTGAGCAACCATCACCTCAACACACTTGCAGGCTACGTTGTGGCTGCAATGGAAATTCTGGAGTTTGGAAAGGATTACGCAAGGCAGGTTGTGAAGAATGCAAAGACACTGGCAGAAGAGCTTTACAATCTTGGTTACAAAGTTCTGGGTGAAAAGAGAGGCTTTACAGAAACACACCAGGTTGCTGTGGACGTCAGGGATTTTGGTGGTGGAGAGAAAGTTGCTAAAACCCTTGAAAATGCTGGAGTCGTGTTAAACAAGAACCTGCTTCCATGGGATTCAATTGAAAACACTAACAACCCCTCAGGAATCAGAATAGGCGTTCAGGAAGTTACGAGGATCGGAATGGGAGAAGAGGAGATGAAAATTATTGCGGAAATTATGGATGCGGCAATAAAAGAGAAAAAACCTGCAGAAGAGCTGAGAAAAGAAGCAAAGGAGCTGAAGGAGAGGTTTAAAGTTATAAAATACAGCTTTGACGAGAGTGAGGCTTACGTCTTTCCCGATTTGAAATGAGGGTGTTAATAAACCCTGAGGGCGATGTTGAGGAGATAAAGGACGCACTAAGGGCAATAAATCCGGAACTTTACGAGAGATTATTGAAAATAGATGGCAGCGATGATTTTTTCAGGTACATGGTTAAGCCTCTTAAAATAAGTATAAGGGTTAACACTTTGAAGGCAGAGATTGAGGAGGTACGGGAAAATTTGAGTGAAATCATTACCGGAAAGGTTCCGTGGTGTGAGGAGGGATTTTATATTTCCACAAATGAGTTTTCAAAGATTCCCGAGCACCAGCTGGGAATGATCTTTTCTCAGGAGGCAGCTTCGATGATCCCACCGGTTGTGATGGAGCTTCAACCCGGCATGACCGTTCTTGATATAGCTGCTTCCCCAGGAGCAAAGACAACACAGATGGCTCAGTACCTGCATAACGATGGCTGTATTGTTGCAAACGATGTGAAGCATTCAAGGATAAACATTTTGATTTCAAACCTTCAGCGTTGCGGGGTGCTCATCGCAAAGGTTACCCTCAGGGATGGAAGATATTTTGGAAGATTCCAGAACAGGTTCGATGCAGCACTCGTTGATGCCCCGTGCAGCAACATGGGCATGATAAGGAAGAACTACAGAAACATCAGTCTCTGGAAGCTTAGAGATTGTTACGGTCTTTCAAGACTGCAGAAAGATCTTTTGATGGCCGCTTACAAAGCTACAAAACCGGGAGGAGTTGTGGTTTACTCCACATGCACTCTTGAGCCATTGGAGAATGAGGAAGTGGTGGACTACCTTCTCAGAAACACCGACGCTGAAATAGAGGAAATCAAGCTCCCAGTTAAGGGTGTCAGGCCATTTACCGAGTTTGATGGGAAAAAATACAGTCAGGAGGTGAAGAAATGCCTGCGTCTCCATCCCCAGATCAACGACACGGAGGGGTTCTTTGTGGCGAAACTGAGGAAACCGTGAGAAACCTTCTGAAAGAGCAGTTTGGGGTGGAGCTTCCCGAAATTAAATTTTACCTGGGAGGTAAAAACAGGGTTTATGTCTACAAGAGCTGTGAATTTGACGATATAGCTTTTCAAAGGGGGATATACTTTGGTACGATAGAGAAGGATGGTCTGAGACTTTCAATAGAGGGGAGCTTCATTGTTGGAAAAATTGCGAAGAAGAACGTAATCGAACTTGATGCGGAGAACTTCAGGAGATGGATGAGGGGTGAGGATGTTGAGGCGGGCGTTGAAGGATATTATATCGTGAAATGCGGAAATTACTTTGCAGGTTGTGGAAAGGGAAACGGGAGAATTTTGAAGAATTTTGTTCCCAAGGACAGAAGAATTGCTAAATTTTGATAATTATACGTGAACTTCAGAAAAATGAAACTCTTATAAATTTAACATCAAATTTTTTTCATGAAGCTTGGTTTTGTTGGTGCCGGAAGAGTGGGAAGCACCTCAGCTTTCACGTGTCTGCTGAAC
>CAZZLE010000155.1:0-2866 GCA_964654595.1 uncultured archaeon
GTTTGAAAACCGCCGTAAACTCCTCCCCTGACTTTATGTCACCAATGTAATATTCAGAACTCAGAACAGAGAGCGGAGAATTTGCAGAAATTCTTACAGTAGCATCACTCATCTCTTTATCGCTGACAAGCGTCACTCTAACCTCTCCCTTTGCATTGACGTAGACCTTGCTTTCAACGTCTTTTACAGTAATTTTTGGAGCGTCACTCACATTTATGCCGAAGGTTGTGCTTTCGCTCTCTTTTTGCTCTCCAAACTCGTCAAAGTAGACCGCTTTAATCTGCAGGGGATAAGTTCCGCCCTCTTTTACATTCAGCTTGAGATAAAAGGTTGCAGTTGCCGTCTCACCTGGCTTCAGGTCTCCTATGTAATAAGCTGCTTTTGCAGATGAAAGAGATGTTGTTTCAGGGCTTACCATTGCCGGTGAAAATCGGGGGAGCAGAGAAGGCATAGGCTGGACTGCAAGACCGGCCGGGCTTTGTGCTGAACCTAAACTCAGACTTTTGGCTTCAATTCTTGAAGGTGTATCAAGAACGATGTAGGCGTTTCTTGCGGTCTTATCACCTTCATTCCTAACAGTGATCTTGATCCTGCCCTTGCTCTGCCCAATGAGGTTTTCTTCCTCAACACTTAAAACTGCAAGCCTTACGGGCTTTTCTTCAATGTATATCTTTACTGGAATTGTTTCGGTTTCCTTGATGTACTCAAGCTCATATTCCTTCGTCAAATGTCTTACCACAACTACAGTTGTGTTTGTTCGGTTTGTGTTGTCTATTACAGTGTAACTCTTTTGTTCGGGATTTTCAACGGTTATCGGGATAAAGTTCTTCAGGTCATTTATCCTGTAGTACTCAATATTGAGCTTAAGCTCGTATTCCCCGGCTTTGGCATTATCTGAGATGCTGATGAGGAAATTCAGGTTTAAAGGACTCATCGGTCTCAATGCGGGGATTCTCTGCTCGGGTGTCTTCACCTTAACGTAATCATTTCCCTCCAGATTTACTTTAATATCGTAAGCCGTAAAAAGCATGTCTTCTCTCCCGTTAAAGAATCCTGCTTCTGTAAGGTCAGCATACTCAATTTTCTCGTTGTAGGCAGTATTAAAAATAACCAGCATCAGATTTTTCTCGTCACCCCTTTCAAAGCAATTTGATCCATATACATAGGCTATAATCTCAGGCTTCTTTTCATAATCGAGTGCTGATGCAACCGCTGTTGCAAGAAGCAGTATGGTTAGAGCAAATACAGCGCATCTCATATGATCACCTGTCGTAGCAATCGGAACGAAATGTTATATATACCTTACGATATCAATTACTATGGAACTGCTGGAAGTTCTCAAGAGCTTTGGACTCAGCGATTACGAGGCGAAAGCTCTAATAGCCCTGCTATCAAAGGGAACTTTAACTGCAAAGGAGGTTTCTGAGATCAGCGGAATACCGAGAACTTCGGTTTACGATGTCATGGATTCTCTGGTTTCAAAAGGTCTGGTAGAGTCTTTCGGAAAGCCAAGGAAATTCAAGGCATTGAGTGCTGGTGATATAATAGCTGTGCTTTCCAGCAGTGTTAACAAAAATCTGGAATATTTGAAGAGAGAACTTCCAAAAATCGGAGCGGAGGAAGTTGACATTATCAGGGTTTACAGAGGAGAAGTTGTGCTTGAAAAGCTCAGAGAGTTCGTTGAAGAAGCCAGAGATGAGATTATCGGTTTGATTTCTTACATTCCTGATACCATAGCGGACATCCTCAGAAAAACGAAGTGCAGGTTGATTATAATCTCTTCTAATGCGAGAATCATAGAGAATGCAGAAACATACGAGTTTGAAAAGAAAGACAGGGTTGCGAGGAGTTTCAAAAACTTTTGCCACGGTCTTTTCATCTTTGATGGAAAAAAGACACTATCAATATTCATCAACGGAATGCAGATTGCAATCATGAGCGAAAGCCCGGCAGTGATTGAGTTCTCCAAAATGGTTATGATACCAGTAATAGAGTTCATGAGGAGGAAGAATGATTGATTTCCACATCCACTCCAGGTACTCAGATGGACAGGCAGGTGTCGAGGAGATTGCAAGAAAGGCGAGGGAGAAGGGGATCAGGGTAATAGCAATCGTAGACCACTCCATTGAACTGCCATTTGGTTTGACTGAAAGAAAGGCAAAAATGAGAGAAATTGAGATTGAAAATGCCTCCTCCATTTACGGGATAAAGATATACAGCGGAATAGAGTGCAGCATCAACGCTGAAGGCGAAGTAGTGCTTCCAGACTTCGATTTCGACTTTGTTATAGCTTCTGTCCACGATTACGTTTACGGAGAGGACTACTACAGAAGAATTCTGAGCTGCATTGAGAAGTACGATGTTGATGTCATAGGCCATCCTTTTTCGGGACTTTTTGGTTTTAATGGCAGAAATGAGAAGCTTGATGAGAGACTGCTTGATTCAGTAGAAGAGCTTGGTGTGGCAATCGAGCTTAACTCCTCTCACAGATCTCCGCAGGATGAATTCCTGTCTCTCTGCGTGGACAGAAAGATTTTTTACAGCATTGGAAGTGACTCGCATACATTGTCGGCTGTGGGAGATGTTGGGTGGAGCATCGAGAAGGCTAAAAGATATATGACGAAAGCAAAACTCTTCACTCCATGAAGTGCATCACTCTAACTGTAGATGCTATAATCCCTTATCGAGGCAAAATAGTGCTGATTAAGAGGTTGAACGACCCATACAAAGGATTTTACGCTCTTCCCGGAGGAATTGTGGAATACGGAGAGAGAGTGGAGGATGCTGTGCTGAGAGAAGTTGAGGAGGAGACAGGTTTGAGGGGGGAGATTCACTCCTTAGTGGGTGTTTACTCAGACCCTGAAAG
>CAZZLE010000156.1:0-2270 GCA_964654595.1 uncultured archaeon
AGGCATAGACGAGGCCGGAAAGGGCTGCGTAATTGGTCCTTTGGTGGTAGCAGGTGTTGCGTGCTGTGAAGAAGAGCTGAGGGAGTTGGGGGTTAAAGATTCGAAAAAGCTGAGTCAGAGCAGGAGAGAAGAACTTGCAGAGAGAATAAGGGAAATCTGCAAAACAGAAGTTTTGAAGGTTGCTCCAGAAAAGCTCGATGAAAAGATGTGCACCAAGACAATAAATGAAATTCTAAAGGAATGCTATGCCGAGATAATAATCAGGCTCAAGCCAGAAATTGTGTATGTTGACAGCCCCGATGTCATCCCTGAGAGACTTTCTGAGGAGCTTGAAAACATTACCGGTGTTAAAGTTTTTGCAGAGCATAAGGCGGATGAGAAGTATCCTCTTGTTGCAGCAGCCTCTATCATTGCAAAGGTGGAGAGGGAACGTGAGATCGAGAAGCTGAAAAAAAGATTTGGAGATTTTGGAAGTGGTTATGCAAGCGATCCAAAAACGAGAGAAGTGCTTAAAAGCTGGATAGCCTCGGGAAAAATTCCGAGTTGTGTCAGAATGAGGTGGAAGACTGTATCAAACTTAAAGCAGAAAACACTTGAGGAATTCTGAACGAAATCGTTATTATCCTGAAGGGTGTGTTTTTGTTGATTTCAGATTATCACACAAAGCCCCGTGGTGTAGCGGTCAATCATGCGGGCCTTTGGAGCCCGCGACCGGGGTTCGAATCCCCGCGGGGCTACTGAAAAAGTATTTCTACGCTTTTTCTAAAGCAGATTTTCAATTTATACGCTGGTTATAGTAATAAGAATCCTTTATTGGCTTCGTTACTAATAAAGATAGGGATAAAGTCTTTTTTAGCATTCAAATTTAGAGAAAAATTTATATACTAGAAAAGGTTCACGATCTATGTAAATCCCGTGAACTCAAAGTTAAACTCAAAAAGTGGTTAGACATGGAGTTACATGCTGCAACTTGGTTTGAGAGGATAAACGTAAAAGGGCTAAATGACGACTCAAGAAAAGCAATTCTCAAAAGGGTGAAGGACAAACTCGGATTCAGCAAAGCAACAGAGGTTTTGGGAATTTCTAAAGGATCAATGCACAATTATCTGCATGGAATAAGAAAGATCCCAGATGAAGTGATTTTCAGAGCTCTGCAACATCTCGAAGAAGGGGAGTTCAAAGAAATTGTTGGAAGCTTTGAGAGGCTAAAAGTTTTAGGAATCTTAAGAGAAGACGGTTCAATCGACTACCCGGCAATACTGCAGGCTTTAGCCTTGGCAACGAGCGACGAATACCTAAAACAGGCAATTCTGAGATTTGCAGTGGATAACTTTAGAGAGGATCTGAAAAGAATACTTGGAATGATACCAACGAATGTCTTTCTCAAATGGGAACATGGCTTTGAGGAGTTTATGACAAAACGAAAGAAAAGAGGCAGAGTAAAAACTCGAGAAACGTTGGAATACTACAAGAAACTTTTCAATAAATACTTGGAGGGTAAAATCCTATCCCAGGAGCTCATTGATTACGTGATAAATCATCCAAACACATGGCTAAGGAATGTTTTCAGGCACTACGTCAGGTATCTCTACTTTATAAGAAAAATATCACCGGAAACTTATGGCTGGATAATGGAAGTAGTTCCCAGCAGAAGCTATAAGGTCGATGTGAGGCCATATCCTATTAACCCAGAAGAAGTTGCAAAAACTTTTAGATACTTAAGAGAGAACAATGAACTCTACTACCTAGTTTACAGGCTAATGCTTGAGGGAGGGTTGAGATTATCTCATACCCTTACCTTGATTAGCTCATTCAATCCGGAAGAGCATGTTGAGGTTTTTGGTGTAGATCTGGTAACTCCGAGACTTGTTTGTTCTGAGAAGGGTTTCTGCAGATATTACCTCGGAATAAGAGAAGTAACAAAGCCGTGTGAGTGGGTATATTTTTCGACTGAGATTTTGGAGATACTTAAAAAATATGCGGGACGAAGAATCAGCAGACACGCCATCCAGAAATACGCTGAGAGACACGAACTTCTGGCACCGAAAAACATGAGAAAAGTGGCTTGGAGGGCAATGGTGCAGATTATGTCAAGAGAGGTTGCACGGTTCATTCAGTCTAGGTTTGGAGAACTGAAGCTCAGCGAGAGCAGATACGAGGATCTTCTTACAGAGGCCGATGAATGCTATCCTGAATATATTGAGTATCTGAAAAGCCAGTTTTTGTCCGGTCTTTAAAATCTTTTGAGAATATCATTTCCGAAGTCGATC
>CAZZLE010000157.1:0-9948 GCA_964654595.1 uncultured archaeon
TTCCTGATGATGTATCCGTACTGTGCGTTGAAGTGGAAGTAACCGGTAGCGGGATTCGTCTCTCCACCTCTCGAGCCAATCAGGTAAACTCCATCCCTGCAGCACTCAAGAAGCTCATCAAAGCTGTAATCTTGGCTTTCAATGTAAGTGTTGCTCATCCTGACAATCGGCACATCAACGCCCTGACTGCGTGCATTTCCGGCAACACCACCAAGTTTTCTGGCAGTTTCTCTGCTGTGCAGGTAGCTTCTAAGAATTCCGTCCTTAACAATTTCCTTTCTCTCAGCTTTCACACCCTCATCATCAAACGGGAAGAAGCCAAACTCCGGAATTGTCGGGTCATCTATTATCGTAACGCTTTCATCAGCAACCTTCTGATTTAGCCTTTCTTTTAGCACAGTTGCCCCCTGAATTACGTGATCAGCTTCGACAGCATGGCCAAAAGCCTCATGGACAAAAACACCTGCCAGGCTGGGATCCATTAAAACGTTCATAAGTCCTGATGGTGGAGACAAAGCATTTACGAGCTTTGGAAGAACTTCAACTATTTCGTAAGCCTTCTTATCAACACCATCCAGAACCTCGTAACCGCCAACCTTCATCTGCCTCTTCGAAATGAACTGCAGACTTTTACCCTTACCAACACCCATAATGGATATTCCAGTTCTCAAGACCTCATACTCAACCTCTGATCCGCATGAGTCTCTGTAGTGGAATCTTCTCCTGTTCTCAAAGTAAACAACCTTGGTGCTTATGCAAACCTCCCTGATGATTTTTTCGAGGTCCTTCAGTAATCCCACCTTCTCCTCTATCGAAACGTCCAGCGGATCTCTTTTCACCCTCATCCTGTAGCTTCCTCTGCTGGTTATTTCCTCTATATCCCCGTCTCCCCGAGTGAAAGCATTCTTTTCAGCCTCTCTTAGCCCTTCATCATCCTCAACATTACCAACAAAAATCCCCCAGAACCCGTTTTTAAGAACCCTGAAACCTTTACTTGATGATTTGCTGTATCTTGGCTTCTCAAGTTTACCATTCTCAATCTGAAGGTTAAGGGAAAAATTTTCAACTACACGGATATCCCAGAACTTCATCTATCCCATCCCTTTCTCTCTCAGAATGCTCTCGGCTGCAATCAAACCTGTTACAGCAGCGCCCACAATCCCCCTGCTCACTCCAGCACCATCACCGATCGCGTAAATGTACGGTATGTTTGTTCTCATCCACTCATCTATTTTCAGTTTTAGAGAGTAGAACTTCACCTCAGGAGCATAGAGAAGGGTTGAATCGTCAGCTACACCCGGAATAACCTTATCAAGCCTCTCAAGAGCATCAAGAATGTCGTCAATCGCTCTTCCGGGATAGGCAAGGCTTATGTCCCCCGGAATTGCTGTTTTCAGTGTGGGCTGAACGAGTCTGTTGTTCTTTATCCTGCTTTCAGTGCTTCTCCTTCCGAGTCTCAGGTCTTTCAGTCTCTGCACAATTGGATTCCCTCCTCCGAGCTTTGTTGTAATCCTTGCCAGATCTCTTCCCCATTCGTTCGGTTCATCAAATGGTTCCGTGAACTCGTAATGGCCAAGCAAGGCAAAGTTCGTGTTGTTGGTTTTTTCCTTAGCCTTGCTGTGTCCGTTCACCAAACAAAAATCGCCGTAGTCTTCCCTTATCACCCATCCCCTCGGACAGGTGCAGAAAGTTCTCATGTAGTCGTCATGCCTTTTTGTTATAACTCTCAACTTCGGATCGTAGATTGCCGAGGTTATATCATCCATTATCGATGCTGGGACCTCAACTCTTACCCCCACATCAATGGCCTTTGAATTCTCTGCAACTTCAAGGTTGTATTCCTTGACCCATTTTTCGAGCCAGCATGCACCGCTCCTGCCGACAGCAATTATTAGATACTCATAACCAAACTCCTCTCCTTTTTCCGTTCTTACAGTTTTTTTCGTGGGATCAATGTCCACTACAGTTTTGCGGGTGTATATTTTAACTCCATCCTTCTTTAGCTTATCTTCAATGCTTTTAACGACCTTCGGAAGTTCATCACTGCCAACGTGTCTCTGTCTAAGAGGAACGAACTCTATGCCAGCTGCATTTGCCTTCTTGAGAAATTCCTGAATTTTCTCATCATCTCCGTAAAGCTCATTCGGTGCTCCATGTTTCAGAAAAATATCATCAACTTCTCTCATTTTTTCAATGAGATACTCTGGATCAAGAAAATCGAAGTCACCTCCAACAGAGAAGCTTGAAGGGTATTCAGGATGGACGTAATTCAGCTTTCCGTCAGAAAGCCCTCCTGCCCCTCCAACTCCTGAGGTTATATTGCAGGGGTTGCATTTTGTACAGTAACTCTCGGAAAGGTCGCTCGGACATCTTCTTCCTGAAATATCTCTTCCCATTTCAAATATAGCAGTTTTCAGTTTTCCTGCAAGTTTGTATGAGGCGAACATCCCTCCAGGTCCTGCTCCCACGATTATAACGTCAAATTTCATACATTTGGTGGTTATGGGTGAAAGGTCTTTTAAGGTTTGTTATTTTTCAGTTTCAGGCAACATTCATAATGTCAGCCCCGCTGAGCAAATCCTCTTCAACTCCCTCAACAAGCGGATTTTTGTTGATAATTTTCCCTTTAAGCTGGTAGCTAAGCTCCACCTCCTCATCAGGCATAACTTCAATGCTCCAGACAATGGTGGAATAACCTGAGCCTGAGATCTTTGCTCCCTCGGCTTTAACTTCTCCAGAACACATTTCATAAAGCTTTAAATTTTTCTTAGAGCGAGTAAAATTGGAAACCCTTACAGTAACCTCCTTGAAACCATCCTTTTCATACACAGTCCTTTCAACATGCAGATAACCCATTATTCTCGCAACAATTCTGCCTATTTCAATAGGTTCCTTCTCGAGAATCTCACAGACCTTTTCTGCAATCAGCGGTAAAACCTTTCCTATCATTTCCTCCTTTTTTCTTTTCTTTTGCTGTCTGCTCTTCCTGTCGAGGTAATCCTTCAATCTTCTCCCTACTTCCTGCAGCGCAAGGCGAGTCTCATCTATTATTTCCGGAATAGCAGCCACACTTTCCTTTGATTCAGAAGTGTACGGGATATTTGTGGACGCAAGGTGTATAAGGATGACGGCAGGAGCGGAGGGAAGTTCTCCCTTATTCTGGAGCATCCCGTAAGGCTTCCAGTTAACACTCTCCACAGCCCTCGTTAAAGCACAACCTCCCTGCTGGTATAGAAGAGGTATTTTGTTGGCGTATCTGAGGAGTATTACCTTTTCCGTTCTTATCTCCCCACCGTAAGCCATCCCAACTTCCACAAGAAAGGGGTGACCTGAGTAAACTTTCGGTTTTCTCGTGACTGCAAAAACAAATTCTGGGTGAAATTCTGCCATCAGACTTTTTGCGATCAGAGACTCGCCTATCGGGGAAAGACAGTCAGTAGGTGGTGGGAGGAAGTCAGTCTGCCGGAAAGCGTTTAGCAGTCTTGCAGCTTCATCTCTCCCCATTTCCTGCGGAATCTCTTCCCCACTGAAACCTCCTTTTATCAAAACCTCTTCAGCAATTTTGTCCCCGATTCTGACGAATTCATCTTTTAAAAATCTACGCAAAGTTGCTGCTTTTGTCGTTTTCAGCATGTTCATCAGTGTTCCAAGCTCTATTCCATGCGGATGGGGTTTTATGGACTTTGGAGGTGGAGGAACTTCTTCAGTCACCCTTCTGAACTCGGTTATGGTTCCATCGGGTTCGACAAAGGTTATCTTTGCATGCGGATTTATGACGGAAGTTTCCCTCAGATACTCGTAAACGCTTTGCTTTCTCTCCCTGACATAATTGCCCGCAACTTCAAGTTCAATTTTCGTGCCGCTTGGTAGATACCACTCCTCCTCCCCTTCCTCCACAATTTCGGGCTCGTTTTTCTTTGTGTTGATGTAAAGAACCACCTTGTTTGCTCTCTCATCATCAGCTGTTTTCGATATGATCCTTGCTGGCTTTCCTGTTGTTAGCTGAGCATACAGAACGGCTGCAGAAATGCCTATACCCTGCTGTCCTCTACTCTGCCTTATCTCATGAAATCTTGATCCGTAGAGAAGCTTACCAAAGACTTTCGGAATCTGATCTTTCGGAATACCCGGACCGTTGTCCTCAACGATGATTTTGAAATGGTCGTCAACTCTGGATATTCGAACAAAAATGTCCGGCAGGATTCCTGCCTCCTCACACGCATCGAGTGCGTTGTCTACAGCCTCCTTCACGACTGTTATTATTGCCTTTGCCGGATTTGAATATCCCAGTATGTGCTTGTTTTTCTCGAAAAACTCAGCAACACTGATTTCTCTGTGCTTTCCGCTCATATCTCAGCTCCAATTACTGTCTGTGTTTTGGTCACACCCTCTATGCCTCTTATCTCATCAACGAGCCTGTTCAGCTCTGAAAGGCTGTCTGCTTCAATAATAACAACGAAATCAAACTCTCCAAAGACATGATAGACCTCTCGAACACCCTTTTTGCCCTTAACCGTTAGATACACGGCCTTCTCCTTTCCGGGCATAACGTTGACCATGGTAACCCCGATTACCATGAATTAAAGTTCAAAAGGGGCTTTAATACTTTTTCCTCAAAAAAAGGTAATTCAGAAACCCAAAAATAACCTGATTATTTTGTCAAGCGATAGACCAAAGCTACCGAGAATCTTGTTAATGTAAGGGCCAAACTTTAGCATTGCGGGAGCAATCACGTCCATATTTGCGATGATCATTTGCTGTGATTCGACCATCTTTGCATTTAGCGATGGATTTCTTGAAATTTCATCCATTAAGAGCTCTGCAATCTTCATTCCCCAGATGAACAGTACTTTAAACCCTTCTGCGATTCCTCCCGGATCCACGTTGGCTACAGCGACAAGTCTGTCTGTAGCGGCAGAAACTTCTGCTGAAGTTTCCGCAAATCTTGCAAGAGCCGCCATGAATTCTGCTTCGGTTACCATTTTAATCATCTCCTGACAACTATTATTGTAATTATTACCATCAACACGTTAGCATTAACACTACTACTGGATCGTCATACTATTTAAGCGTTACTATAGTAATTAGCAATTATAACCGCCTATTTACAAAAAATAAATTCGAAAAACGTTAGTTTTGAAAACTATTACTTTGTAATCAGATCCTCTCCCAATCTGGCAGGAACGATGGGCGGAAGTTTGCCGGCAAGAGCCATCAAATCATCTTTTATGACAAGAACTCCCTCAGCAAAATTTGAGAATCTCCGGTAGAACTCGGAAACAGTCTTTTCAAGCTCATTCCTGTCAAAGTCTCCTATTAAGTTTCCCAGTGCAGTGGCAAGAGCATCTGCAATGCTTCCATCCTTTGCAACAACCGTGGCTGCATCAGCTTTACCAAAACTCACGGAATGCCCTATCTTCCCGCTTGATGTGCAGATCGCCAGATAGTCAACAGGTGGAACTTTGAAGGCAAAATTGGAAGGATATATACCAACAAGCAGTTCTCTGTCTGAATGAATGACAATATCTCCGCCATTTTCAACCACAGCAAGCTTTGCTCCTGCTTCAATCATTCTTTCAACTGCATGAGAAGCAATCGTACCCGCAACCGCTGCCATTGGCCCTACTCCGGCAATCTCACCTGCTTTGCACATTCTGTTAACAATTTCTCCCCCCGAACACTCAATCGGTTCATAACTTGTTAAAAATTCCGGATTGTTTATAATGTAACTCTCAATCTCACTCCTTGCCTCAAGAATTGCTTTCACCGCTATTCTGTAGAACTCCTCCCTCTCTGTAAGAATGGTAACAGCTGTCTCCTTGTAGCAAAATTTGAACTTCATAATCCAATAAGTTTTCTGATCTCTGTAAGGGAGTGCTGAACCGTTCTTCTGCTCTCAACCGCTATTATTTTTGGTAAGAGTTTCAGAGCTGTGAGGTAGTTGTTCTGCAACATTGCATCCACGAACTTCTGTTCATTCTCCACCCACTCAAGCTCCTTCAGTATTCTATGCTCGTAATTTTCAAGTTCAGAGTTCAGCAAGCAGTCAGCAAGAATTCTGGCAGAAGCAAGAGCTGGAGCGTTCCCCTCTCCCGCACCACTCACACAGCCAATTGCCTCACCAACACCCACAACATTACCGCTGATAAATGGCCTGCAGCGTGAGGGGGGAAGCATTCTGACCTTCCCGAAGCAGTTGCATGCTGGCTTGGTGGAACTGAAACCGTATTTAGCTCTCAGCTCAGATAAAAGTCTTTCAATCTCTCCTTTTTCAATATTTCCCGCCCCGATGTGCCACCATCCGTCAGCGAGGGGAAAAGCCCATGCATAACCTGTTCTCTCCATCTGTATGTAAAGATTCGGCTCCACGTCATGCTTCTCCACGGTCTGGACTGCTGGAAGAACTCTGTCACTCTCAATCTTTGGCAGGTATGCTCTGGCAACACCAGTGGCATCTACAACGATATCTGGTTTCTCGGCTTTACTCATTTCAACCCACAGGTCGGAGAGAAGTCTTTTCTTGTCAAATATTACGATATCCCTGTTTTTCAGCCATATACCGTTGGCCACGACAAATTCAGGTTTTAAAATAACGTAATCGTCGAAGTTTATGCCAATCTCAGAGTAAAAGTTTTTGGCCTCACCGTAAACTGTCCCCCAGGCACATCTGCAGTCCGGTTCACTTCTCCTGTCGTAAATTGCAACTTTCAGTCCTTCAGAAGATAGAAGATGGTAAAGGTAGGTGCCAGCAATTCCAGCACCGTATATCTGAATCATAAAGACTGTAAGTTCTCCACTACCGCTTCAGCAAACTCTCTTGTTCCTACCTTTGTTCCCCCCATTTGGCGGTGGATGTCGTAGGTCACTATTCCGCTGCTTATCGTCATCTCTACAGCCTTCTTTATTATCTCGCTCGCTTCCTTCCATCCAATGTACTCAAACATCAGTGCACCGGTGAGAATTTCTGCCGTTGGATTAACTTTGTTCTGCCCGGCATACTTTGGAGCGGATCCATGAATTGGTTCAAAAACGCCTATTCCATCTCCGATGTTGCTTCCCGGAGCAATTCCAAGCCCACCTACAAGTGCTGCTGCGGCATCGCTTAGGTAGTCTCCATTTAAGTTTGGAAGAGCTATGACATCGTACTCGTCGGTTCTGGTAAGGATCTGCTGGAACATGTTGTCGGCAATTCTGTCCTTCACAACAATCTTACCCTCAGGTTGCTCTCCTCCATATTTATCCCAGAGCTCGTCCTCAGTTATGCAGTATTCTCCAAACTCCTGCTTTGCAACCTCATATCCCCAGTCCCTGAACGCTCCCTCGGTGTACTTCATGATGTTCCCCTTGTGTACGAGAGTGACACTTTTTCTGCCGTTTTCGATTGCGTATCTGATAGCCATCCTCACGAGTCTTTTTGTGGCAAACTCGCTGATGGGCTTAATTCCTATTCCTGAGTCCTCTCTGATGGTTACTCCAAACTCTTCTCTGAGGAATTTTATTAGTTTCAGTGCCTCCTCGCTGCCTCTCGGCCACTCTATACCTGCATAAACATCCTCTGTATTTTCCCTGAAAATGACAAAGTTAGCCTTTTCAGGATTTTTAATCGGACTCGGCACACCTTTGAGATAGTAAATCGGTCTGACATTTGCATATAGGTCAAGAACCTGTCTGATTGTGACGTTCAGACTTCTGTATCCACCTCCAACTGGAGTTGTGAGCGGGCCCTTCAAAGCCACCCTGAACTCCCTGATTGCGTTAAGCGTATCTTCTGGAAGGTAGTTGCCGTAAAGCTTGTATGCATCCTCTCCCGCGTAGACCTTGAACCATACCACTTCTTTACCTATTTTATTCGCTGCCGCATCGAGAACCTTAATTGCTGCTGGAACAACATCTTTGCCTATTCCGTCACCTTCAAAATAGGGAATTACTGGATTATCCGGAACTATGAGCTTTCCGTCCTCGTATCTTATCTTATCTCCATTCTCTGGGGGTTTCACCTTCTCATACTGCATGTCAGAAGGTTGCGGAGCTATATAAAATTCTTCCGCTTATCTTGAATGCTATTAACCGGCAATATCATGGTCGCTTTATATCCTTCTGGAACTTTTACGCAAAAGATAAGGTTGACAATTCAGAGTCACTTCACGCAAACCACTGGCTGTTCTGAATGCAGTATTACGTGCTGAGCGGTGCTGCCAAAAAGAAGTTTCCCCGTCGGGCTACGTTTTCTCACTCCAATAACTATGATTTTTGGTTTTATTTCATCCGCAACCTCGATAATGCACTTTCCGGGATTTCCAGTTTTCTCTACAAGAATGTACTCGCACTCAACACCCTCTTCCATGGCTTTAGAGCACAATCTGGAGAGCATTTCTTTCCCTGACTGAATTTTATAATCTTTGATGTCTTCCTCAACTATTTTTGGTCCCTGAACAGGCTCCAGACAGTGAAGTAGAACCAGCTTCTCTCCCCTGAGCTTCGCTTCCTTGATTGCAAAATTTACCACCCGTTCCGCTTTTTCAGACCCGTCCACAGCCGCCATTATAACCATGATTAAAATTTATAAAGCTTCTATAAAAAGGTTACCAAAACATACACCATCAAAAAAATAATTCTGGCAAGTTTTCGCCTAATCTCTCCTGTAAATCACACCATCTGCTTTTCCTGCAGGGATGCTGTACTTGGGTGGAAGTATGCCAATCTTTCGCGCCTCCTCTTCAAGCCAGTCTCTGTGATCAGGATGGGCTATCTGGATCAGTGCGGACGCTCTCTTGTAGATTGGCAGCCCCCTCAGATAGGCAATGCCCCACTCGGTTGCCACATACTGCACAATTGATCTTGGTACGGTAATTGCCGTCCCGGTTGGCAGTGCGGGGACGATTCTGGAGGTGCCGTTGTAGGTGGAGTAAGTAGCCAGCACGCTCTTCCCTTTTCTGTCAAAGCTGTAGAAACATCCGAGAACAAAATCAAGCTGTCCACCGGTGCCGCTTACCTGGTAAAGCTTGCCTGTTGGAGACACCAGACCAATTTGCTCTGAATTTATCTGTCCCGTAAGGTCTATCTGGGCTACCTGGTTGAGCGAGAACATTTTTGGCTGCTGAGCGATGATGAAGGGATGATTGGTGTATTCAACCGGATACGTGGCTACCTTAGGATTTCTGTCAAGGAAATCGTAAAGCCTTCTTGTTCCAAGGGCGAATGAGAAAACTGATTTACCCCTGTCCAGTTTTTTCTGGCTGTTTGTAACCACTCCCTCCTCTATCAGATCCATGAGTCCATCTCCGAGCATCTCTGTATGTATTCCAAGTTCCTTGACTCCCGCTTCTTTCAGCATCTTTATCACGGTGTTAGGCAATCCACCGATTCCCACCTGAAGTGTTGAGCCATTCTCCACAAGCCCTGCCTCAATTATGTTCTCAGCTATCACCTCGTCCTCTCTGGTTGGTGGTGGCAGAAACGGCAGAAAAGGTGTCGGAAACTCTTTGTCCTCAACAATGTAGTCGACTTCAGAGATGTGTATACACTCGTCGTAACCTCCGTTAACCCACGGCATGTCTTCTTTAACTACGAGAACAACTGTATCGGCTGCTTCCCCAATCGATTTAAGGAATGGGCATGTAAAACCAAAGTTAAAGAAGCCGGGTTTTTCCTGGGGGGGGGGGAGGGGGAGGGCTAGTTTTTTTAAATCCTTTTTTCCAATTCTCCTCCCCACCCCCATGGATAAACTCGGCTTCTTTACCTTCGGTTTGACATGCATATTCCTTAAATCGTTTGCAGACCCAGCCGATACAGTTGTTCTCGTAGTTAAAGAAGACATGCCGTGGGTTAACGGAGGTTACGACGAGTGTATACACATCTCTGAAGCCGACTACATTGTGGAGGACAAGGAGTTGCCGCCTCCTTGCCTGCCGTTTCTGCCACAACCAACCAGAGAGGACGAGGTGATAG
>CAZZLE010000158.1:0-2185 GCA_964654595.1 uncultured archaeon
GGCGGCGGAGCAGCTGTCCTTACACCGGCTGAACATGGGGGGTGCCAGTGCCGGGCTTGAGAGTGGGCGGGGGAGTGACGACAGCAGAGCGCTTATCCGGACACAACAAAGGCACGAGTGGGGCGCGGGGGTGACGCACAACCACGTCATTGGCAACACCCATGTTCAGCCTGTCTAAGGACATCTTCGCCCCCGCCAGCCTCAGGAGTTCCTCGTCACCACCCCCGGTTTCAGCCTTAAAACCGATAATGGGTCCGCTGTAAATCTTCCTGACCTCCTTTATAATTTTTGGGGATTCTTTCAACTTTAATACAAGTTCCGGAGCTGTCTTTATCTTTTTCGTTTCTGCATCGACTAAGAAGTCAGAAGCTGCCGCGGAAGAAACGAAGAGATCGCACCCCTTCTCGATTTCGTAAAGAACAGCTTTCATCATGTCTCTCACCGACCATACCTTAATCTCCCTGTAGTTTGGCAGATTCATGCCTGAAGGCTTTGATGTTACGTGAACAACCTCCGCCCCCCTCCTCCACAACTCGAGAGCGATTTCAAGCCCCATTCTGCCTGAGCTTTTGTTGCTGATGAACCTTATCGGGTCAATCTGCTCGTAGGTTGGTCCTGATGTAACAACAACCCTTTTACCCTTCATTTCCTTTGAATACAGTTCCCTCTCAACATGGAGGCAGATCGTCTCAATATCCGGGAACTTTGCCTTCCCTTCTTCAATTTTTGGCTGCACAAACTCAATTCCCATGTTAATCAGCTTCTGAATGTTTTCAAGAACTGCCTCGTTTCTCATCATGGCTTCATGCATTGCCGGAACAATGATTACCGGCTTTCCGGAACCCAAAGCGGTGGTAGCAAATGTTGTTACCGGGGTATCATCGATACCGTGAGCTATTTTTGAAATTGTGTTAGCTGTACAGGGGGCAATTAAAAAGAGATCCGCATCTCCGTACTCGCCAAGAAGGTTGACATGCTCAATGCTCCCCGTTATTTCTGTAATCACCCTCTTGCCAGTTGCGAATTCGAGGGAGTATGGATGTATTATTTTTCTTGCTGCTCTGCTCATAACCGCAAAAACATCCGCCCCCCTTCTAACGAGTTCTCTTGCAAGCTTAACAGTCTCAACTGCAGCAATGCTTCCGGTAACACCGAGAACTATCTTTTTTCTTTCAAGCTTTCTGCTTCTCCTCCCCCTTATCCTCTCCAAGTGCACGCCTAACACCCCTCACAAATACCTCAGCATCACCACTTTCCAGAGCTCTCCTATACCTTGCCTTTTTTAAGATATTTCCCAAAATCTCAACCTTCTCCTTTAAAGCTCTGAGCCTTTCATCATCAACAGGCTGAACTTCAACTTCCTCCTCCTCAACCACAAGTTCCTCCTCTCCTATAAAGAACTTGAAGGGTTCCTCCACTCTTCTCTTTTCAATAATTCTCTCAACTGCTTCCTCCCAGGCACCTCTCCACGGTGCGTCGGTTGCAACTTCTTTCGTGAAGTAGTTTGTCCTTGTGACCTTTATCAGATCATACGGACAGGCGTTCTCACATGCTCCGCAGTAGATGCAAAACTTTTCGTTGAAGTGCACTCTCCCCTTATCCTTCGAAACGTACCACACTCTGTTATGCTTGCAGATTATTATGCATGCACCGCAGCCAACAGGATCGCAGCGAGACATTCTGGCCTCAAAAAGCTCAAGTTTTCCCTCCATCGGCTTGATCGTTTTAGCAGCATCGTAGGGGCACACCTCCTCACAGTAACCGCAGTGAGAGCATAGATGCTGATCTATAGTTATTTCTGCAATTTTTTCCGGGAGCTGGAAGGATATGCGCTTACCCTCAACTTTTATTGCCTGTTCAGGGCAAACCTCTTCACATAGCTTGCAGTAATCACATGCAGTCTCATCAATCAGAATGTCGGAGTACGGCATCACATCTTCCGGATGCGGATTTTTCTCGATCATCTTGAAAACTTCACAGAATTCCGCACATATTCCGCAAAGATTGCATTTATCTCTATCTATCTCAATCTTTCCCTTTATGCCTTCATTCTTCTCCTCGATTTGCTGGCGTGTGATCCTGATCTCCCTTACTATGGCATTTGTTGGACAGATCTTGTAGCAGAGGGTGCAATTCCTGCAGTTTTCATACTTGTACGTGTACATTACCGGTGAGAGCGTGAGAG
>CAZZLE010000159.1:0-3278 GCA_964654595.1 uncultured archaeon
GAAAGTTTAAATGGACGAAAGCCTTCTGGAGGAATGAAAGGAAGAAAAATTTTAAAGCTGACATCTAACTCGGCTTTAAATTCCCCCCAAATTTGACAAAACTTTTTTCTATTTCCAGACAGAACTTAAACCATGCCAAAGATAATCGAAGCCGTTTACGAGAACGGAGTTTTCAAGCCCCTAGAGAAGGTTGATCTCAAAGAAGGAGAGAAAGTTAGATTGAAAATATAGAATAAGGTCACACTATCACCTTTTCTGTATGAAATGTTAGTTTTCTTGCCAGTTAAATAATCTCAGCAAAATTCACTTCCTCCTCCGTTCTGAATATTACATCAATTCCACACTCCCATACTTTTTTTGCATCCTCTTTTGAGAGTTTTAAAACCTGGAATCCTCTGAAATAATGCTTCACGACGAAAAATGTGGAGATCCCATGTCAAATTGAACTTGATTTCCTAAATGATTTCTGCTACATTTTCAACTTCATCTACAAGCCCTAACTCATGGGAGTACTTCAGATTAGCTACAATTATTTTGTGTTTTTTGTATGTGAAAATTTCACCAAATTTGTCTTTCAACGCGAAAAACTTCCAGTGAGGAAGTGGAACTAAATATCGATAAACTTCAATACCCTTTCCACTTTCGATCAGTTCATCAACTTTATTTGCAAACTTTGACGGTACAACTTCCAAACCCTGAAACATTTCGTAAAATTGTTGTTCACTTTCAGTCTTTTTAAGAGGTTGCAAATCCTCAAAAAGTTCGAGAGCTGTGTGTTTGTAATTTTCCACTTCCTTTACAATTTGATTCTTTTGTTTAAAGTAAGCATCACTTACAAGCTCGGTAACAATCGATTCCTTAAGATCTTGTCCATCTAAGCTCTCTAATATTCTGACACTCTCTGTTACAACCTCATATGGTTTGTAAACATTCTTATCTTTCTCAGAGCCTTCGGTTAAAACATAAACATCCGCTACTATCTTTTCCCTCCATCCCTGCCGGTTTACTCTTCCAAACCGCTGAACAAGAGCATCAAGAGGTGCAGGTTCTGTTAATATAGTCTTGAAGCTTATGTCCAGCGACACCTCAACAACCTGTGTTGCAACGACGAAATCATAGCTATTTAGATCACTTTTTAATTTTCTTTCAAGCTCCTCTCTATCCCCGTATGTGAACCTGCTGTGGAGGAGCATAACGCGATAACCAAGGCTTTTAAGTAGCTTATACGCCTCAATCGCTCTATCAACAGTATTACATGCAATCAATGCAGGTGTAAGGTTTCTTTCTTTAAATTTCTCTGCAAAATTCTGTAAATTTTCCTCAATACCACCCTCGATGATTTTAATACGATGTCTTGTGAATTGATCGGCCTCGTTACCCGAGATTTCTAACTTTTCTGGATTTAACAGTTCAATAAAAAGTTCCTCAATGAAATCTGGCAGAGTTGCAGACATGATCAAAGTTTTCGTGTTATATTCTTTGAGCATCTCCAGCATTGCAAGGATTATTCCAAGAATATTGGGTTCGTAGGCGTGTATCTCATCAAAGATTAGCAAAGCATTTTTCAGCTCGCTAAGCGTCATTTCGAAAAAACCAACACCGAAAAATGCCTTCATTATTTGGAACGGTGTTGTTACCTTTAGAGGTGTGAATATTTTTTGATAAAGACTCGAAAAGCGTTTATATTCAAAATTCGAAGCGTAGAGATAGTAGGAAGATGAGCTATGTAAAACGCCAACCAGCTCTGGACTTTTGAAATACTCCAGCATTCTTTCATACATTGCATTAATGCTTGCTTTATACGGTAAAATATAAAAAATTCTGTTTGAAAATCCTTTTTTCGTTGAATAACAATTAGCGCCTGCCCACAGAAGTGCACACTCAGTTTTCCCATATCCAGTAGGTGCCCTGAGAAGAAGGCTATCTTTAACTTGATTTGCCTTTTTCTGTAGAGGTCTCCATGCTTCTCTTGGAATTCTGAACGCAATTTCATCTGCTATAGATGGAAGAAATCTTATTGAATTCTCACCTGCAGATGCCAGATGGTCACATGCATTCAGCAATCCTTTGAGAAAAATTAATTCTTTTCTGTATTTTTTCCAATTTCGATCGTACCAATTTAGCAATTTGTCAAAATCGAATTCTTTAATTCCCGACTCCCATCCCTTAGGAAGTTTAAACTTACCGATGGTTTTGCCAAATACATAGTTCTCCCAGTATGGGACTCTGGGTATGAAAACCTCCTCAACATAGTCAGAGTTTTCAAGAAGTTCATCGATCCTCTCAAGGTAGCCCCTCCATACAAACTCTTCAGCTTTAGTTGGTATGGGAAGGTTAGGGTCATCCAAGTATTTGTGGTGAGTCATAATCGCAAGGGCGACCAAATTTTTTTCTTCTTCAGAGTAGTCTAAAAACTGTGTAAATGCTGTTGAAAGAATCTCGTGTCTGTATCCCCAAATTTTTCCTTTTGCCCCAGCTATTTGGAAACATTTTGAACACTTACCAAGATCGTGTAAAAGGATGGAGTAAAAAAGAAGCTCCCAGAAATTTTCGTGGATTTCAGAAATCCAAGGAAAAGCGGTTTTGATGCTCTTCATCACATTAAGGGTAGCATTTACGTGACATTCAAGAAAATCATTGGGATTAAACTTTGCCATGCAGACCTTCATAAACCCATACTCCAATGTCTATTTCTGAGTCATAGAAAAGCTCGCCTTGATTGTAAATCTGCCTCTTCCTTTGAGCTGAATTCTTCGGAAATGGAAGGACGACGAAGGGTTTTACTATTTTTGCCCTTCTCGGGATTGTTGAATAATCAAATTCAACCGGAAGTGTATGAACCAATCCTGGCAAACCGGAATTTATAGGTACAACAGTTCCACCAACAGGAATGTTTCTTCTCTTTTCGAGCTCAATCTTCTCTATCTTTTCTACAGTCGCTATATCACTTGAACGTCCTAACAATAATTGATACGTTGGTTTCCTAAAGTATTCTCCCCATTCCTCTGGTAAATATAGATACAGAGTGTTATCAAGCAAAATTTCTCGCTTTATCACCTCTGTCTCCGGTTTTCCTACTGCATAAATTCTTTCTAAGTCAACTCCACTACCCTCGCTTATGAAAACATACCCAAAGAACGGAATTTCACCGAAAGAGACTATCTCTCCCTTGGCCGCGGATAGGATTCCCTGAATGGTTGAAAGCGGCGGAACGGGCAAAGTTGGCTGATATCCTGACTGAAATGTAGGATACCGGAAGCTTGCAGTCCAGCTTCTTA
>CAZZLE010000160.1:0-4397 GCA_964654595.1 uncultured archaeon
AAGATTTATTCACGGTAAAAGCGTTGAGTTTGAGGGATACTCAATTCATGGCGTTGGAGGTTCTGGAATCACACCGCTCAACACGCCTTCGGGGTATACTGACAAGGAAATTCTTGCGGTGATGATCTGCTTCACCCTAAGCGACGTCACCATCTCCCTTTCCCGCTGCCCTCCAAGGGGCACTCTTGACAGAACTTTCTCAGGTTATCACGCAGGATGTGAGGTGATAAGGAAGAGAATGGATAGCTTTAATGCGATTCTTTGCGGTCATATCCATGAGAGTCATGGTGTGATTAACTCAACCCAGCTTGTTGTAAACCCCGGTCCGGTGATGTGGGGGAGATATGCTCTCATAGATTTTGAGAGACGTGATGTTAAGCTCATGAAACTCTGAAATATTTTATCACTCCTCCCTCCTCTTTTTTGCCTACAAGTCCTTTTCTGCAGAGGTGCTCAAGGTGGGCAATTGTCTCTCCAACAGCAAACCATTTCTGAACAACATGCACTTCATCCCAGTTAGTGTAAACGAGATCCCATGTTATGCTTGGTGCCACTTCCCAGGCGGTTTTGGGTGTGTCCAGTGCAAACAGAGCCTCCCCTAACCTGTTTGAATGGTGCCTTTTTATCTCCTCAATTCTACCTCTCAGGTCGCTCCATCTCCGCCTGTGACCGGGAAGCACGAGACCAACCTTCAAATTTTCAACCTTTTCAAGACTCTGAAGGTAGCTTGAAAGCGAATCCTCAAGGAATGGCCACCATGTAATGTTCGGAGTTATGTCTATCAGCACGTGGTCACCGGAGAAAAACAGCCGTCTGAGTTCATCATAAAGGCAGGTGTGTCCGGGTGAGTGGCCGGGAGTCTCAATGGCTTTAAGCCTGAAACTTCCCACCTTTATTTCTTCTTCAACTGTAACGAACTCAACGTCCTCTCTAAAGTAGAAGTTTCTTCCCGGATGAAGGGAGAGCATTTTCTTTGCCTCATCCTCGGGAAAGCCATTTCTGATGTAGAATTTCAGCAGATCAGTCCAGTAATCTTCAGTCGTCATAACTTCCCGGACAATTTTTGCTTCGGTTTTACCCATCAAGACCTCATCTGAAAGTCTGGCAGCAAGTCCCATGTGGTCAGCATGCAGGTGTGTGCAGAAAACTCGCAGATCTTTTACTTTCAGCTCATTTAACGCATCCATTATGACACTGTAGCACAGATCCCTGTTAAATCCTGTATCAATCAGCAGAGCTTCACAGCTGTCCACAATAACATACGAGTTGGTATACTTTAGAGGGCTTCCCTCGAGAGGAATTTCTATTCTGTAGACGCCTTCAGTGATTTTCTCCACCATTTTTTCTCCACTTTTTCCTTTGCCCTAAAAATTATAAGAGTTTTCCCCCAATGAAACGGAGTAAACAAAGGATTTATATACTATCTTGCATGGATAATTGAAAAAGTAATGGGGGATGTTCATGAAATCTATTGTTGAGGAGGCTCTTGCAAGAGCTGAGAGAGAAAAAAGGGAGAGGATAGAAGGTAGGGGTTTTGAGGATGTAGAGGATGAGATACTGCAGGTGCTGCATGAGCTAAAGACCGTTATTAAGGTCATCGGCGTTGGTGGTGGCGGCTGCAATACGATTACGAGAATGTACGAGGAGGGTATTGAGGGGGCAGATCTCATAGCAATCAACACCGATGTACAGCACCTCTACTACACCAAGGCTAACAGGAGAGTTTTGATAGGAAGAAGAAGGACAAGAGGACTTGGTGCAGGAAGCCTGCCGCAGGTTGGGGAGGAAGCAGCAAGAGAAAGCGAGGATGAAATCAAAAAGCTTGTAGAAGGCTCTGATATGGTTTTTGTAACCTGCGGTCTTGGTGGTGGAACTGGAACTGGAGCTGCTCCTGTTGTGGCTGAGGCTGCTCAGGAGGCAGGGGCACTGACAATAGCTGTTGTCACCTTCCCTTTCTCTGCTGAAGGAGCTGTAAGAAGGGCAAACGCTGAAGCTGGTTTGGAGAGGCTAAGAGAGGTTGCGGACACGGTTATAGTAATTCCAAATGACAGACTGCTCGAAGTCGTGCCCAACTATCCAATGCAGCTTGCATTTAAGGTTGCAGACGAGATACTGATGAGGGCTGTGAAGGGGATAACGGAGCTGATCACAAAACCAGCCCTGATCAACCTCGACTTTGCTGATGTCAGAACGGTGATGGAGAAGGGTGGAGTTGCTATGATAGGTCTTGGAGAGGCAAGCGGTGAAGACAAAGCTGCAGAGTCAGTAAGAAAGGCACTTAAGAGTCCGCTTCTTGATGTTGACATTTCAGGAGCAAAGGCAGCGCTCGTAAATGTTACTGGTGGCCCGGATATGACGATTGAGGAAGCTGAGAGTGTAGTTGAGGAGATTTACAGCAAGGTCGATCCAGATGCGAGGATTATCTGGGGAGCCATGATTGATCCGGAGCTTGAGAACACCATGAGAACCCTGATCATCGTTACCGGAGTCAAGAGCCCCCAGATTCTGGGGAGAAAGGGATATCCAGTGACAAGAAAATACGGGATTGACTTTGTGAGATAAAGCTTTAAAAACAGGTAGAGGACATTAACTGCATGCAGCTCAGCGAAGTACAGTCAAAGCTCAGGGAATACTACAATGTCCTGAAGATGGCAAGAAAGCCTGACTGGGAAGAGTTCTCAACTACTGCAAAAATTGCTCTCGCAGTAATTTTTATAGTAGGATTTGTCGGGTTTATCATTTACATCCTGATGGAAATACTGCCAGGTGCTCTGAAATGACCAAGTTTTTTGCAGTTAAAACCACAGCCAACCAGGAAAGGGTCGTGGCAAATCTGATAGACATGGCAGCCAGGAAGCATAATCTCAACGTTTACTCAATTTTAGCTCCAAAAGAACTCAAGGGATACGTTATTGTAGAAGCTGAAACACCCGATGACCTTCTGATGGCAATAAGGGGCCTGCCACACGTGAAGGGTGTTGTTAAGGGAGAAATAAGGTTCAGCGAGATTGAGCATTTCCTGACTCCAAAGAAGGCTGCAGAGCAGATAAGAGAAGGAGACAGGGTTGAGATAGTATCAGGGCCATTTAAGGGTGAGATGGCCATTGTCAAAAGGGTTGATGAGGCAAAGAATGAAATAACGGTCGAACTGCTTGAGGCTGTCGTACCGATTCCCGTGACAGTAAAAGCTGATCACGTTAGGGTTATAGACAAGAAAGAGGTGGTGTAAGTATGGTGCAGGTGGTTAAAGTACTGGTTACGGGGGGTCAGGCTTCACCGGGTCCACCCCTGGGTCCGGCTATCGGTCCTCTCGGGCTAAACGTAAAGCAGGTGGTGGACAAAATAAACGAGGCAACAAGAGAGTTCCAGGGGCTGAGTGTGCCTGTTAAAATAATCGTAAAGGAAGATAGAACCTTTGAAATCGAGGTTGGAGTCCCACCAGTCTCAGCTCTGGTGAAGAGAACACTCAGGATTGAGAAGGGCTCCTCGCAACCGACAAGAACAATAGTGGGAAATCTAACAATGGATCAGGTTATAGAGATTGCGAGAATGAAAAGAAATCAATCGCTATCATACACTCTGAGAGAAGTTGTCAAGGAAGTTCTTGGAACATGCAACTCAATGGGCATTACAGTTGAGGGTAAGAGTCCGAAGGAAGTTATCAGAGAGATCGAGGAGGGCAAGATAGAAATACCTGAAGAGTGAAGTCAGCTTATATCCCCGCAGGAGCAGAAAAGCTCGTTAATTGCTGAAAAAAGATCATCATACCCTGTTTTTTTAAGATTTGAAATCTTTATTGGTCTGTACGGAATCGTTGTTAGCTCAATGAAATCCACAACCTTTTCCATCAGCTCAGCCAGCATACCTTCTCTCCCTCTCAGCTCATGAAGCAATGATGTGACGCTGATCTCAGAAACATCAGTTTTTGTAAAAACAGTTAGTGATGGAAGATTTAACCTTAGAGAAACCACCACGTTCTGCATGACCGCCGAAAGAAAACTCTCAGGGTCTGTGATGAGTGTTGAATCAACAAGAAAAACAGACATTGAGAAGGTTGAAGAGAGCTCCTCAACGAACTTCCTTCCTGCCAGACTGTAAATGAAAAGCTCCAGCTGACCTGGAGTGTCGTACAACACAAATTCACCACTGCATTTCAGCCTATCTGCGTAATCTGCCGCCATTTCCACAGATTTAATGAGAGCACCGTTAATTCCTAATCTGTATTCCTGCATAACCTGTTCCGTTCTGACAAACTGCCTTATGTCCTTTGAAGCTCTGTAAATTGGTTCGCTGGCAGGGTCAAGGTTCACGCAGTCCACTTTGTAACCCTTCTCCCTCAGATACTCTGAAAAATTCTTCACGAATGTGCTTTTTCCACTCCCCGCACAGCCAAGGAC
>CAZZLE010000161.1:0-1955 GCA_964654595.1 uncultured archaeon
GTTACCGAGACTTGCGGGAGCGATATAGTTGTCCAATATCAAAAGCATTTTGCAACCGCTTTTGTAAGCAAAAATTAACAGAAATTAATCGCTCAGCACATTACTCGGCGGAGAGCAAACAGTCAGGTATATGGCCTTCTCCTTTCCAGTGTTTCTAACCTTATGCGGAATCGCTGACGTGTGAAGCATCGAATCTCTCCAGCCCAGCTCATAGATAAAACCTCCAACATTGCACTCCAGCTTTCCGTAAAGCACAAACCTGAACTCCTCCCCCTCGTGTTCGTAGAAATCCGTCTCCGCTCCCGGATCAATTTCAGTTAAAATGACTACCATTCTCTCTGTCCTGACTTTAACCGTATGCCTGAATCCTCTTCCCTCCACAACCTCTCCCTCACCCTCTCTTCGAATTATCACATTCATAAAAAATCTTGTTAGTTTTCTAAATAATCCTATCTGCATATGTGGTATCATAAGTCAAGCTCAGAGCTAAAACTTAAAAATAAAATAATCCGAGTATATCTATGGAACTAAAAAAAATCATAGAGGCGATCCTCTTCTCCTCATCCGAACCTGTTGAGATAAAAGAGTTAAGAAAAATTACAGGAAAAGACAGTGTCGAAATTCTTAACGCAATTGATGAACTCATCAATGATTACGAATCCCGTGACACATCCATCGAAATAATCAGAGTTGGAGAGAAATATCTCATGAGAGTAAAGCCGCAGTATGCTGATTATGTGGAAAAATACACCGCAAGGGAGTTTGACAGAGGGACTCTAAGAACTCTTGCTGTAATAGCCCTGAAACAACCTGTAACACTTGCGAAGCTTGCTAAAATAAGGGGAAACAAGTGCTACGACCACGTTAAGAAGCTGCAGGAGAGGGGCTTCATCAGAGCTGAAAAAAAGGGAAGATCAACGATTCTGACAACAACAGAGGAGTTTGCCTCGTACTTTGGTCTTAACTCATCAGAACCGGAAAAAATTAAGGAAGTTCTGAAGAGTTTCTTTGAGTGATTTTGGTTGAGTATTTTGGTTTAAAGTTAAATGGTTTTTACTCCGACTTAAAAATCCACTGTAGTCTATCAGACCAGAGTAAACATTTTAATAATGTAAGATGGCAAAGACCACATGAGTCATCAGAAGATTTTCATACAATCGGGAAAAATGAAGATTGCAGCTCTCCACTATGAAGGCGAAGAGAAATGCGTTGTGATGGCCCACGGTTTCGGGGCTGTTAAGGAGTCTTTGATACCGTATGCGGAAAAATTTGCGCAGGATTTTGGAGTTCTGCTTTTCGACTATCGCTTTTTTGGTGAGAGTGAGGGCTGGCCAAGACAGCTGATCGACATAAAATCACAGCTCGAGGACTGGAGGAACGCAATCGAGTTTGCAAGAGGTTTGGGGTACAGGAAAATTGCACTCTGGGGAACATCGTTCAGCGGTGGACATGTTCTGACTCTTGCCTCAGAGGTAAGGGTTGATGCAGTGGTCTCTCAGGTTCCATTCGTAGATGGGCTGGCTGTTGCAAGGGCTGCTGGAATTAAAAACGTGTTGAAACTTGCTCTTTCTGGAGTTGCAGACAAAATTCTTTCCGCAATGGGCAGAGTTAACTATGTTCCAATCTTTGGCCCGGAAGGTAGTTTTGCTTTCATGAGCTCCAGCGAAGCTGAAAAGTACTCCTACCTCATACCGGAAGGTGTGGAGTGGTTTAATGCGGTGCCGGCGAGAATCGCTCTGAGCATCCTTCAGTACAGACCCATTACCAAGGTGGGCCTAATCAAATGCCCGGTTCTTTACGTTGTAGCAGAAAGAGACGGAATAACCCACGCCAAAGCCACTTTGCAGGCTGCTGACTTTACTGAGAACTCCGCCGTCGTGGGGGGGGAATGGGTCCGCGCCGACCACGTAACCAACGTCTCCCGCCTCTCCGCTGCGAGGGGGGGGGAGCTGCTG
>CAZZLE010000162.1:0-3243 GCA_964654595.1 uncultured archaeon
CTGCGGAGCAGATAGTTGAAGAGGTAATTCACAATGCTGGTAAAGGATAGCTCTCTCACCAGAACCGGAAAGGGAGAGGTTGTTGACAAGGACTCCAGTTTCACATGGTATGTCGGGACAATCGATGAGGCCAATTCCTTCATTGGACTTGCAAAGGTTTTTTCAAGAAATGGAGAAATCAGGGAAACACTCCTTGAAATACAAAAAAGGCTTTTCAAGGTGGGAGCTGAAATCTCTCATCAAAAGCTAACAGAAAATGATCTGGAATGGCTTCTAAAAAAAATTGGAGAGTTCGAAAATTCTGTGAAAAAACCAAATCGCTTCATAATCCTTGAAAAAGATGAAACGACAGCTTTTCTCAGCGTTGCAAGGGCTGTGGTGAGGAGAGCCGAGAGGGAGGCTGTTAGGCTTTACAAAGAGGGAAAGGTGAGACTTCTCACAGTAGAGTGGCTGAACAAGTTGAGCTACCTGCTTTACCTGATGATTCTAAAAGAGGGTGGGGAAGAGTTCGAGGAGGTTTGAGCATGAGGAGGTGTTCTTCTTGAGAGATGTTGCTGTTTTGGGAGTGGGAATGACAAAATTCGGGAGACATCCGGACAAATCCTTGGTTGATTTGTTTGCCGAGGCTTTTTTTGAGGCCTTTGAGGAGTCGAATATAGAGTTAAAGGACATTCAGGCCCTTTACTATGGCAATTTTGTTGGTGAGATGACTGATGGCTCAGGAAACCTTTCAGGCTTCATGGCTGATGAAATCGGTTTGAGGGGGATTCCAGCGATCAGATATGAAGGTGCCTGCGCATCATCAAGCGTTGCTTTCAGAGAAGCTGTTAGAGCTGTTGCTGCAGGTTACTATGATATTGTCGCTGTTGGAGGGAGCGAAAGGCTCTACACGGCTGGAACCGAAATAGGAACAAGGGCTCTGGCAACGGCTGTAGATGGTGTTTACGAGATTACCGCTGGTCTGACATTTCCCGGGGTTTTTGCTCTTGCCGCAAGACTTTATGCTAAGAAATACGAAATACCGCTGGAAGAGCTGAGAGAAATGATGGCAATGGTTTCAGTAAAGAATCACAAATACGGTGCTGTAAACCCAAAGGCCCAGTTCTACGGGAAACTTGGAGATCTGAAGGTTGAGGACGTGCTCAATTCGAGGATGATCAGCTCTCCTTTGACATTACTTGACTGCTGTCCCATGACTGACGGAGGCAGTGCTGCGATAATCGCTGCAGCTGACATAGCGGAGGATCTTGTTGACATGCCTGTATACGTTAGGGGTACTGGCCAGTCTTCAGCCGGAGGTCTTTTCAGGCAGAAAGAGGATATAATAAGGGCTATACCAAGAAAAAAGGCTGCGGAAATGGCTTTCAAGGAAGCGAAAATGACTCCTGAGGACATAGATTTTGTTGAGATTCACGACTGCTTCACGATTGCGGAGATAATAGCAACTGAAGCCATGGGATTCTTTGAATACGGTCAGGGATGTTATGCTGTGAGGGATGGAGTTACAAGCATTGATGGTGATCTACCTGTCAATCCTGACGGTGGGCTTATAGGTAAGGGGCATCCCGTTGGTGCAACCGGAGTTTCGCAGGTTTACTCTGTGGTGAAGCAGCTGAGGGGCGAATTCAAGGAGAATCCGGTGAAAGATGCCGAGACAGCAATGACTGACACGCTTGGCGGGGATTTCGGAACCCTTGTAAACATGATTTTCAGCATTCACAGGAGGTGAAAGCGTGAGGTTCGTTGACTTCTTTAACGCTCTTCTGGAGGGGAAGGTTATTGGCCAGAAGTGCATGGATTGTGGCAGCTACACCTGTCCGCCAAAGGCAACATGTGACAGCTGCGGAAGCAGAAACCTTGAAACTGTTGAGCTGAGTGGAAGGGGTGTGATAAGAACGTTCACCACAACCTACGTGGCTCCTTCAGGCTACACGGAAGAGGCTCCATACACCGTTGCAATGGTAGAGCTTGATGAGGGTCCTTGGATTGTCGGAAGAATCGATTTACCGGGCGAGGAGGTTGAGAAGCTCGGGCAGGATCTGATTGGGGCAAGAGTCAGAGTTTATGGTAAGGAATTCCCCACAGAACCATTCTATCCGGACAAAAAGAGGAGAGTTGTTCCAATGTTCAAATTGGAGGGATGATATGAAATTTGAGCTTGATGAGGAGCACAGGATGCTCAGGGATGCGGTAAGGGAGTTTGCTGAGAAGGAAATAATGCCGTACGGCAGGGAGTATGATGAAAAAAAGGAGTATCCAATGGAGATTTTCAGAAAGGCAGCAAAGCTCGGTTATGTCGGGGCAAGTGTGCCTGAGGAGTACGGGGGGGCAGGGATGGATTATCTTGGAGAGGCAATTATCAGCGAGGAACTCACGAGAGCGGACAGCAGCATCGGCACGGCTGTTGATTTAGCAGTTCTCGGGGTACCGATGATACTTCGCTATGGAAGCGAGGAGCAGAAAGAGAAATACATTCCTCCTGTTGTGCGGGGAAAAGCTCCATCAGCGATAGCCATAACGGAGCCTGACTGCGGTACGGATGTGGCAGCTATGAGAACAAAGGCAGTCAGAGAAGGAGGAGAGTGGGTGATAAATGGATCAAAGACCTTTATCACCAATGGAAGTATTGCAGGACATACGATTGTACTTGCAAAGACCGCTGAAGTTGATCCACCCCACAGAGGGATATCCGCCATCATCGTTGAACCATCAACCGAGGGGTATGAGGCGAGAAGGATAGATAAGATGGGGCTGAACTGTCATGATACCGCTGAGATCACCCTTAAAAACGTCAGAGTTCCCGCTGAAAATCTGGTTGGAGAGGAAAACAGGGGATTTTACCAGGTGATGGAGTTCTTCAACGAGAGCAGAGTTAAGATAGCCGCTTTGCATCTCGGAATGGCGGTGGGAGCTTACGAAAGGGCTCTGGAATATGCGAAGCAGAGAACTGCATTCGGGAAACCCCTGATAGAGCATCAGGCCATTCAGTTCAAGCTTGCCGATATGTGGATGAACATAGAGGCTGCAAGGCTTCTTGTTTACAAGGCTGCATGGCTGATTGATCAGGGCAGGGCAAATCCGTCACTGAGCTCTGCTGCAAAGCTCTTTGCCAGCGAGACAGCGGTGATGGTTACCTACGAGGCACTGCAGATATTTGGCGGTTACGGTTACAGCAAGGAGTACGACATTGAGCGCTACTACAGAGATGCAAGGGTCGGGACGATCTATGAAGGGACGAGTGAG
>CAZZLE010000163.1:0-2361 GCA_964654595.1 uncultured archaeon
TTTTTGCTCAATTGCCCTGAAAACTGACTGTAGCTTTCCATCATCTCGAGAGCATAAACCCTTGCCTCGTAATCCCTGAATCTTGGTTTCCCAATTCGTTGCACGATTTTAACAACAAAATTATAAACTTTACCGGTTTGAAAGAGATATGCGTGTGCTTTTAGCTGCTGGAATCCTCTTGTTTCTGCTCATGTATCCATCATTAGCAAGCACTCCGGTTTCCGCAACCATAGACTTTCACGCAGGCGTGGTGGGGAGCAACGTGCTCCATTCGGGGGACAGGAAAGAAGTAACAATTCTTCTATCGTGCGAGGTCACTGGAGGGCTTGAAAACCTTCCAATAAACGAGAACACATCGGCAATTATCCCGATGCTCACGACAGCGAAATCGGTTGTTCTCAAACCCCAGAGCTCAATTATCAGGGCTGAGAGCGGCACAGTAGTTGTCGGGGATCTGCTCTGCGGAACTGCGAGGCCGGTGAACATCATTGTAGAGGTGGACAGGGAAGTCTATGAGGGAAGGAGTGAGCTTAGCTTCGATGTTGATTATTCAAAAGCAGTTCTCAATTTTGATGGTCAGAGTTACAAACTGAGCTTCTCCAAACAAGAAGGAAGAATCGATGTTGAGTTTGAAATTAAGAAGAAAGAATACGATTTTGAAATTGTTTCTGTTTCTTCAGACCTCACTGCTGGGAGGCAGGGCATTCTGAAAATTAAGGTGAAAAACACTGGAGAGAAAACGCTGGAAGATGCGGTTTTCATGTTAAACGCAACACCACCGCTGATGGCTGAACCAAAAGCCATGAGCGTCTATGCCGGGAGTCTCGATTCCGGGGAAACTTTCGAGGCATTGTTCAAGGTTTACGTTCCTGAAGGCGTTTTCCAGCAGTCTTATCCTTCAGAAGTTTTGGCGATTTTCAGAACTTCTTCGGGAATGCCCTGCAAAATCTCAAAGCCCGTTGGACTTAAAATTGAGGGGACAGGTTATTTCAAGGCTGAGAAGATCGGAGAGTTTCTCAGCCCGGCAAAAACTTTGAGAGCTGAGCAGAGCGTTCAGATTCCCTACATCCCGATGTTTCAGCAGAGCTTCCAGCAAAACCCAGAACAGAAAATGAGCAACATTGTAACAATCCCTTCAAGAGGTTATCTGGCGTTGAGGATAACCAATACAGGCGAGAAAATCCGGGACGCTTTTGCCATTCTGACCTTCGAAAACCCTCTTCTTCAGTCCACCAGTACGCCTTACCTCGGTGATATGGAGAAGGGAGAGAGCAGGGATGCTGTATTCTACATTACCTCCTCAGCCCCGCCCGGAAGCTATCTCGGCTATGTGATCATAAAATACAGAGATGAGTACGGGGATGAAGCTTTCGCTCCGAAAATCTACGTTAGCGTTGATGTGAAGTCAAAGCCCGCTCTGAGCGTCTCAAAAATTGAGACTTCCAACCTCGGCATTGGGCTTGTTGGGGAAATCAAGTTAAGCTTTGCCCAGTCAAATGCGAGGAACTCAAAGCTTTTTCTGCTCTCTCCCGACTCAACCATCAGTCCCGTAACTTCTTCATCATACGTTGAGAGTTCCAATGATACAGCCATTTTCAGAGTGAAGGTGTCCGGTGACGCTGTTGCAGGTAAGCACATACTTTACCTCGTTGAAACCTTTGACGATGATCATGCAAGCGACCTCGTCAGTGTTGAGGAATTTGCCATCTACATCGCTCCAAAACTCGCAGCATTTCAGGTTGTTTCGGTAAAAAGCAATTTAGTGCCTGACTCGACGGAAGAAGTTGTGATCGAGCTGAAGAACGCCGGAAACACGGAAATGTACAACGCGGTTGTGATGCTGGAAGTCTCTCCACCGCTTAGCATTGCAGGAACAGGAACCTTTGGAGGTATTCTTGGGCAGTCAAAACCCGGGGAGTACTTCGTTGGTACGGTAAATCCCGGAGAGACGGTTACAGCAAAGTTCAGGATTGATGTTGACAAAGATGCGGGCGAGGGTAGCTATCCAGCTTCTATCAAAGTGAGATACCAAGACGAATCGAACTACGAGCACACCTCCAACACCATTGTCGTATCACTTGAAGTGAAGCCCTCTCCTCCCTACTTTCTGTACGCTGCGATCATCATTGCTGCAATTGGTCTTCTGATATCTGCAGGAATTTTGCGGAAGAGAAGAGGGCAGTAAAAACTTTTTTAACCTACACATCCTATTTTCTCCATGCTTCCAGTGAACCCAAAACAGATGAAAAAGATGATGAAACAGATGGGCATAGAGATGGAGGAGATTGACGCGGAAGAGGTTATCATCAGAACAAGTGATGAAGAACTCATTTTCCGCAATCCCACGGTTTCAAAGATCTC
>CAZZLE010000164.1:0-3015 GCA_964654595.1 uncultured archaeon
TTCTTAGATGCATTCATCTCAAAGGAGCCGAGGCTTGTAATCCCCTGCTACGGAGACAGACTTTTCGGTCAGACCCAGGATTTTGAAATAGCCTTCTCGTTCCCATTTGAGATGTCTGAAGAGCTCGTTGAAGGGTTGAAGGAGACGCACAAAAGAGGTATCCGGTACCCCATCCCCTCAACAGGTTTGAGGGTTCCACTGCCTGTGCCAAAAGCATACGAGGAGTCGGTTAAAAAAATGAGGTCAGAAGAGGTTAAAACCCGAGAAAATCGTCCATAGTGTACAAGCCCGGTCTATCAATTCCTGCAATCCACTTCGCTGCCTTAACAGCCCCTATCGCAAAACACTCCCTGCTCATCGCCCTGTGAGTCAGTTCAATCCTCTCTCCATTCCCGAAAAAGAAGACCGTATGCTCTCCAACAACGTCTCCCCCTCTCACACCAAAAACCCCAATTTCATTTCCTCTCGGCGATATGCCCTCTCTGCACGTCTTCATCTCAGCTTCCAGCCCCTTCTCACCCTTCACTTTCCTGACTATTTCGGCAAGTTTTAATGCTGTCCCGCTTGGAGAGTCTCTTTTGTGTCTGTGGTGAATCTCAACAATCTCCGCATCCCACTCGTAAAGCATCGATGCGGCATACTCAACAATTTTCCAGAAGACGTTAACACCGAGACTGAAGTTTGGTGAGATAATCATTGGAACCTTCTCTGCCAGCTCTGCAAGCCTTTTCCTCTCCTCATCTGTAAAGCCGGTGGTGCCCATGACGATTCTGACACCCTTTTCAGCAGCAATTTTCGCGTTCTGTATCGCTGCCTCTGCAGTTGTGAAGTCAATTAAAACATCCGCATCGAGCTTTGAAATATCATCCTGAATTGGAACACCAATCTTTCCAACTCCTGCCAGCTCTCCCGCATCCTTTCCGACTTCGTTTATATCAAACGCCTGGGAAACCACCAAACCCTCCAAAACTGCATTTTTAACAACAAGTCTGCCCATTCTACCCGCTGCACCGGAAACAGCAACACGCATAAAGTAAATAGTGGAAGAGTATATAAAATATTCTTTAAATCAGTTCAAGACTCCTGAGAACCTGCCTGACTTTCTCCGTTTTTTCCTCGGATAGCTCGATTAGGGGTAGTCTCGGCTTGCCTGCTGCAAGACCCATCAGTTCGAGTGCTTTCTTTACCGGAATCGGATTTGTGTCGATGAAGAGCACGTCGAAAAGGGGTGTCAGCTTGTGATGCATTTGCGTTGCTTTTTTCATGTTGCCCTCCTTGAAAGCTTCGTACATCTCCTTCATAAGATGCGGAGCTACGTTTGCAGCAACGCTGATAACTCCTTTACCTCCAAGACAGAGAACCGGAAGTGTGAAAAAGTCATCACCGGAAAGAACTACAAAGTCATCAGGGGTTGATCTTATGATTTCAGAAATCTGCTTCAGGTTTCCACTCGCTTCCTTTATCGCTACAATGTTGTCTATCTCCGCCAGCCTTCTTACAAGTTCAGGCGATGTGTTTATCCCGGTTCTGCTCGGAACGTTGTAAATTACGATTGGAATTGAAACTTCAGAAGCGACGGTCTTGTAGTGCTGGTAAAGCCCCTCCTGATTCGGTTTGTTGTAGTAAGGTGTTACGAGCATTGCTGCATCTGCTCCAGCTTTCTCAACCTCCTTCGTGAGATACAATGCCTCTCTTGTCGAATTTGATCCGGAACCTCCGATAACCGGGAGCTTTGAAGTCTCAGCAACGTACCTGACAACCTCAATGTGCTCCTCGTAGCTCAGTGTTGCAGCCTCTCCAGTAGTGCCTGCTGGAACGACTGCGTTAACGTACTTCTCAAGGTAATCCAGATTCCTTGCTATCCCCTCGTAGTCAACGCTGAAGTCCTCTTTGAAGGGTGTTACCATTGCCGGAATAACACCTTCAAACATTGACCAACCCTCTGTTCACCTTTCTCGTGATGTATCCGGCAACTCTGTTCCTGACGGTCTTGCTCTGAATGTTTGTAAGCTCTGCAACAAGTCTCTTGTTCTCGTCGAAGTTTCCAGTAAATACTTCCGGATACTTCTTCAGCAATTCCCTCGCGATAACCTTGATGTACGCAGGTTTAACCGTGCCCATGCTCCAGCAACTACCCGGCAATATTTAACGTTTGCCTCCCTTAGGTAGTCTTTTACTCAAGACTTTTCCCGCTGTATAGGTGGCAAGAAATCCAGCGGTGAACATGAAAACCTTGGTGTAGTCGATTTCACCGAAATTCATTGACACTGGCTGACCGGGATTCGTTGATGTTTCTGGAGTTTTTTCCACCAATTTTTCATCACCGGGCGTTAAAGGGGTAACTGGGGTGATGGTCTCCGAAACTGAAATTTTTACGTTGATGCTGTTGTTCTCTTCCCTGCTCTCCTCAACCACCACGTGAGCGTCGCTGGCAGTAACACCAACATAATTCCCGCTTTCATCGTAAATCCCGGCATTTTTGATTTTCAACCAAGATTCTCCCGGTTGCAGAGCGCTGACTTTAATTTCTGCAAGCAGGTTTGTGTTCTCTCCCCCCGTACTGTAGACACTTACCCTGAGATAGTCTGGATAGAGAGATTTCTCCAGCAGTTTGAAATCATCCGGTATCACCACAGATTCGATTTTCACGCTGTTTCCAGAAACCAGCAGAATGAACTCGTAGGATGACAGCTTTAAAGATTCCTCAATGAGAATCCTGAATGTCGCCGAAGTTCCGTTAAAAATTTCGACTTTTGATGGCTGAAAGTATATTTTAACACTTTTCTTTTCCTCTCTCACAATCCAAACATCTCTTTTCTGAAGAACGTCATCATTAGCCTGAATTATTCTTGAAAGGCTGCTATCAGGAGGGAGCTCGTACCACAGGGAACTCTTGCCGAGCGTGTCAGAGCGGGAGGTTTTGGCCTCGGAGGTATTCTCACACCCACCGGTGTGGGGACAGTGGTGGAAAATGGGAAACAGAAGATCAGGATCAGCGGCTGGGAGGTACTTCGG
>CAZZLE010000165.1:0-3086 GCA_964654595.1 uncultured archaeon
AGCTACCAGAACCACCATCGAAGCCACTGCAACCGCGGTATAATCACTCATTCCCATTCACCTCCAACCTTCTCTTTTATTTCAGAAATTTTCGAATCGAGCAGGAAATATGAAATGTAGAGTAAAATAAAGGCCACTATCATAAAGCCAAGAAGCATTCCCCTTTCCGCATCAAAATTAACTTCGAACGGTTTCGGGTGGAGGGGTGAGAGAAGAGAGGAGAAATAGCTCATCGGGACGGTAATGAATGCGAATATCGAATATATTGCTGAATATCTTGCCTTAACCGCATAATCATCTATGCTTGCCCTCAAACCAAAGTAAGCTGCGTACGCAAACCATAGAACGAGAACAAATGTCTCTCTTGGATCCCAGTTCCAGTAACTACCCCACGCAACCTTTGCCCATATTGACCCGCTTATCAGAGCTGCGGTGATCATGGCAAAACCGAATTTGGCTGAACTGACTGCCTGCAGATCTCTGCGGTAGTTTTCATACCTGAGAAAAGCTACGGAAAAAATAAGTGTAATTGAAAATGCCAAAAATGCAGAAACTGCAGCAGGAACGTGAAAGAATACAATCCTGTAATTTTCAGCTATTGCTGGTGATGGCAGAGGGGGAAGGGCAAATGCCTTGAAAACACCGTAAATGAGCATTACGAAGCCTGAGAAAAAGCACAGAGCTGAAACATTCAACCACATAACAAGGCATGGACGTCATGTGCTTTAAGCTTTTCTCCTCCAGCTGATCGCGAAGTAAACCAGTGATGCAATTGCCGCAGCAACAGCACCTGAAGGAATGTTGAAAAAGAATGATACCAGAAGACCTGAATAAAGACTTAAGAGAGCCAGGATGAATGAAATAACGAATACAGACGAGAGACTTTTTCCGAGAACTCTGGCAGCTGACGAGGGGGCGATGAAGATAGAGAATACCAGAACAGCACCAATGGCTTTCAACGCTGTTACAGCAGAAAGCGAAATTAAGGCAATGAGCAGGAAATCGTAAAGGTAAGTGTTTATACACATCGCCTCCGCTCCTGAGGGGTCGAAGGATATGAAGATAAACTTGTGATAAAGGAAGGACACTGCAAGAAGGACAAAAACTGTTGAGATGGTTAAAATTACAAAATCATCAAAAGTTAAAAGAAGTATATCTCCAAAAAGAAACTGCCAGGCATTTGATGCTGAATTTCTTGTCATGGAGATGAATATTGCTGCTAAAGCCATGGAAAGAGAGAATGCTGTTGCAATTCCGACATTCACATCTCCCCTTCTTGCAGCATTCGCAGAGAGGAATGCAAAGATGAGAGCAGAGATCAAAGCTAACAGGAAGTAGTGGGCACCAATACCTGTCGAGTTGAGGAATAGGGCTACAGCCACTCCGAAGAGTGCAGAATGCGCGGAACCAGCGATGAGGAAGGGAGTTCTTCTGAAAATGGCGAGAGTTCCAGCTACAGATGCATTCAGTGAGACCAGCAGTGAGGCAATTAAAGCCCTCAAAATAAGTTCATCCATGATAATCACCGTAAAGCGGATGCGTGTAACCCTCCTCGCAAATTACAACTGGTATTGATGTGCCGTAAGCTTTTATAATGTTCTTCTCTGAAAAAACCTCGTTTGGCTTCCCTGCTGCAACAACCATTCTGTTCAGCAAAACCACTCTGTCAACGCTGTGCAGCAGTGGATTGATGTTGTGCACTACCACAACTACAGTTTTGCCTTTTGAGCTCATCTCAGCAAGCACCTTGATTATTTTCTCCTGTGAGGGCACATCAACACCATTAAACGGCTCATCAAGCAGTAAAATTTCCGGGTCTGGAAGAAGAGCCCTTGCAAGAAGAACTCTCTGCTGCTGACCCCCGCTTAGCTCACTGAAAAGCCTTTTGGAAAAATCGTCTAATCCAACAATTTCGAGAACCCTTCGAACGCTTTCATCGTCAACTCTCCTCCCAACTGCCAGCATCGGGAGCTTTACGATTTGCGAAACCGTGAGTGGTGCCTCAACATAAATCTCATCTCTCTGAGGAAGGTAGCCAATTTTTTCAGCGAACTTGCGTCTTTCAGAAGCGTTAAAACCGAGAACCCTTACAACCCCTCTTTTCGGCTTCAAAAGACCTAAAATCAATTTGAGCATCGTACTCTTTCCAGCTCCGTTTGGGCCGAGTACCGCAACAAATTCTCCCTCCTCTATTTCTAAATTCAGACCGCTCAAAGCATCCTCAGAGTTGTAAGAAAAGCTTACATCCTGAAATTCAATAACCTTCAAGTTCTCACCTTTATGGCAGCAATGATAAGAGCCTCAATTATGCAGATAGCCAGAAGAATGTATGTCCATATGTTCTCACCGCTGGATTTTGAAAAGCCGCTTGCATAAGCTATTCTCGCCGCATTGGAAATCAGCATGGTGTCGTAAGCAACATCTCCGGAAGAGAACTTCACCCAGGCTATTTTTGCATTTGTGCCTTTAACCAGTTCCTCAGCCATTTCTTCCCCCTTTCCACCTTTCATAAACTCTGGAACAATTATGCCACTGTATTCTCCCCTTCTGAGCTTCTCCCTTATCTCCGCCAGCTCCTTAGCACTAACAACTCCCGCACCTTCCGAGATCAAGACTGCCGCAACGTCAATGTTGTAAGTTCTGGCTATGTAGCATACTCCCGGAACCATGGCAACGTACCTCTTTCCTGCCTCCTCTTCTGCAATCTTTTTGGCCTCTCTTTCAGCTTCCTTGATTCTATCAACAAATACTGCATAGTTCTCTTCAAAAAGCACCTTTTTTTCGGGATACATTCTGGAAAGCTTATCTTTTACAGCCTTTGCTATCCCTATTGCATTTTCAGGGAGCATCCAGTAACCGTGCTGGTTTCTCTCAAATCCGGGAAAGTCATGGAGTTCTGCACTGTAATCTCCAAAGTCAAGGGTGTTCGGGAACTCGCTGGCAATATCTTTTTCAAAATCGAGCAGTTCTGAATTCGCCAGAACAATCAGCACTGCACTTCTCAGCTTCTTAACATCCTCCACTGTAAGACTGAATGCATGGGGGTCTGATCCCGGAGGAAGCAGGCTGTAAACTTCAAAGTCTTT
>CAZZLE010000166.1:0-2116 GCA_964654595.1 uncultured archaeon
AAATCCGACCTTCAAGCTCTTCGCACCCTTTGTGGTTATAAGTGGAAATGCACCGAGCTTCAGCTCTTCCATAGTTAAAGGAACAGACCTGCAGCTGAATTATGTCACCCAATTCGACATGTCCTTCGCCCTTTTGCTGAAGAAAGTCAAATACGATGCAAAAGCGGAAGTTGATCTGACCAAGGAGCTGATAAAATCGCTGAAATTAAACCTAACTTACGGAAGCAAGCAACTGGAGGAGGTAAAGATACTCGATAAAAGCGTTGGAGTATTTGCCCCGAAGGAAATGTTCAGCTACGCGTATGAGACTGAAGAAAAATCACTGAATCTGAGCACGAGTGATTTGGAGACAGGAGAATATGTTTTATACATAGCAACATTCGGAGATGATCTTGAGCCCTACTACTTCGGCACCGCTAACATTACTATAAGCGAGCCCGTAGTCCCAACTCCAACACCAAAACCGAGACCAGCGGGTGGCGGAGGGGGTGGAGGAGGATACATCCCCGGAACCGGAGTATTCCACACCCCTCTCGAGATAGTCAAGGCTGGAGAGAGCTATGAATTCGTGATGCCGCAGTCGTTCATGATCGAAACGGGAATAGTATCGGTAACTGTTAAACCTGAAGACAATACAAACGTCAGGGTCAGAACTGAGAGACTCAAAGAGTTGCCTGCAGGGATTCCGGAGCCAGAGGGAATGATTGCAACCTGGAGCATAAGCTTGACACTGAGCAAAGAAACTTCTGCAAACGGAAAGATAAAGTTCAGAATAAGCCTGGATGAAATAAGGGCAAAAGGCTTCGATCCAAATCTGATTGCATTAATTCTGATGAAGTGGGATGGAAGCAGGTGGCTTGAGCTACCAACGAGCTATGTGAGCAGCGATGGAAAATACAACTACTACGAAGCTGAAACGTCTAGCTTTAGCTACTTTGTTGCTGTGAGTAAGACTGTTCAGGATGTAACGCCTACGCCAGCAACCACAGCAACTTTAACGCCTGCAGAAACTCCTACAGTGACTGCAACTCCATCAGAAAAGTCATTCATTACGGGATTTGAAGCGATCTTTGCTGCTGCAGGCATAATCGCAGCGGCCTATCTGCTAAGAAGAAAGAATTAATCTTTATTTTTAAATATTTTTAAACTAATAGGTTTAAGGGCAATTCAAGCTGGATGAGTTACCAGCTTAAATTTGTAACTGGGCGAAAAACTCTCAGCTTCGATTTCTGTCGGAATTTCGAGAGAGCATGTTGAAGAAATAACTGACCAGCAAAAACAGAAAATCGATTTCTAAGACCCCAGAGCTGTTCAGGTTCTATCAAAGGTTCTATTTTTCTCTTGATTCATTTTTTAAACAACTGTCTCCGCTTTATCACTCTGTCCTCAACCCTTTCAACATTTTCAAGCAAAAGCAACTACCGGAGATGTGGCACTAACTCCAAACGAGTGTTTAAGATCAGGCGTTTTAGGGAAGCAGTACTAACTCTACATTGTTGAGCGGGTAGAGGTCTTGCCTGCACACGAGAGGAGTGGAGGGGGATGACTGGAGAAGGTATGATAGTTTCCGGTTGGAATAACGGCTCCTCTGACGACAGGACTGGGGCTGGATACGAATAGTTAAACAAAAAATTTAAGTATTGTTAAGTCTATCAACTATTGTGCTCACGCAGCTGGTATTTGTCGGCCACCACAAGGAGCGACTTCTTGAGTCTATTAGAGCCCTTAGAGAGCTACCGGTAACGAAGATCATTCTTTTTGTCGGAGAGGAAGAGCTTCCTGGAGAAAAGAAGGCGATAAGGACTGCTGAGGAACTGAAAAAGGAGCTTGAGGTAGTCTGGGATGTTGAGATTGCAAGGATTGACAAGAGGAACACAATAAGGGCTGCAATGCAGCTCATAGAAATAATCGGGGCTGAAAAGGCTGGGGGAAGGGAGGTTATAATCAACGCTTCCGGCTCTCTCCGCTCGCTCGCCATTGCGGGCTACATCGCTGCCTGCGTTACCGGTTCGAGAATATTCACTTCCATACCCAAGTACAACGAGAATGAAGAAGAAGTTGGTATAGAGGAGATAATAGAGATTCCAACGCTTCCAATCGATTTTCCTGCAAAGGA
>CAZZLE010000167.1:0-1582 GCA_964654595.1 uncultured archaeon
GCGATAGGGCTGGATAAGGGAAACATAAGACAGCTTGTGCACAGAAGATTAAAAGAGCTTGGATACAGCTGCAGATGCATCCGGTGCAGGGAGGTGGGACACAAAGGCGTCAGGCCAGAGGAGTACTCAAAGGCTGAACTTGTGGTGAGGGAGTACAGAGCATCCGGAGGTAAGGAGTTCTTCATATCATTTGAAATTGAGGAGTATGACGCTCTTGTTGGATTTGCAAGGCTCAGATTTCCAAAAGAGCCGTTCATAAGTGTGTTGAAAGATTCCGCCCTTATTCGGGAGCTTCATGTTTATGGCAGAGCGGTTCCGATTGGTGAGATCAGCAACGCGTTCCAGCACAGAGGATTTGGAGAGAGATTGCTGAGAGAGGCTGAGGAGATTGCAAAAGAAAGATATGATAAAATTGCCGTGATAAGCGGTGTGGGGGTGAGAAACTACTACAGAAAGCTCGGTTACAGGCTCAGTGGTGGTTACATGATTAAGAGACTAATCAAGAACTGAGACTTCAGCCTTTGGTTCCCTTCTACCCGAGACAAAATCCTTTGCAGCCACAATAACTGGACAGTAGGGAGGACAGTTTTTGGATACGTAAACTTTGCAAAAATGCTTTCTTGAGCAGTCAACCACTCTGTAGTGAAAGTTTTCGGAGTTTAAAATAACAAGGGCTTTTGTCCTTCTGGTTACAACAGCAAGTCTGACAAGATTGGCTTCAACCGGCTGTAGCATTAGAGAAAGTTCTCTGCTACAAATATAGACTTTTTTCACAAATTAGAGATTTAAATGTTATAATTCAACTTCTGTTATTGTTTTTTTGTAATTACACCTCAAACCAAAAACCTTTTAATCGTGTAGGTGATTACAATCATAGTTATCATTGATGTGAGGTGAGCCGATGTTTGACATCGCTACCTTATTTGGAAAAAAGCCGGATGAGGGGGGTCAGAAAGTTCTGAAAGTTATTTCCAGAAATGGGGTTAGTAACATCCTTTTCAGTCTTGAAAGGGCTCCCCTCAGATTTTCCCAGCTGATGTTTGAGACAAAACTGAATCCAGGTATACTTGACAGACACCTGAAGGCATTAATGCAGTTGAACATTGTTGAAAAGAAAGATGACTGCTATGAACTCACAACGAGCGGAAAGAGGCTCGTAAATGTGCTTGAACAACTGTTCTCAGTATTGTAGTTTTGGGATGATAAATTATTATACATTTTTTTAAAATTTCAACATCCTCCAATTCCCTTAACCGATAAATTTAAGTGCTGAAAGTGCAAGATAAGGTATGTCCGGCCAGTTTGGCAAAGAAGAGTTGGTACATCTCCACCTGCTTCTTTTCCATGTGAAAAAAACTTTTGAAAGTTATGGTCTGGAAAACGAGTATTTCAGCGAATACGACAGCCTGAATATATCCCCTGTGCAGATTTTCCGGCAGAAAAACGAACATCAGGAAGCAATTTTTAAGCTCTGCATGGGAATAATGAAAGCGATGGGGAAAGAGAAAGAAGCTGAGGAGCTCTGCAAGAGTCTTAAGAGGTTGGCAATGGTAAGGGCTATGTATTAGGGAAAATACCTGAT
>CAZZLE010000168.1:0-4511 GCA_964654595.1 uncultured archaeon
TCTCTGCTACTTTTTCTGTGAAGGTTGGAATCGTGCTAAATCCCGTCGCAGGTGGGGGTTTTGATGATTCGAAAAAGGCCATAGTGACTGAAGTTCTGAAAAAGCTGGGTGGAGAATTTGTTACTACGAGTAAAATAGCAAAAATGCTCGGAATTGAGGCAGAAACTGTAAGGCTGGACGAAACCGGTACAAGACTTGATACGGTTAATTTGGTGCGGGAACTTGACGGTAAAGTGGATGTTATTGCCGTTTTTGGTGGCGATGGAACTGTAAGCGATGCAGCGTCAGCAAAACCCAGAACTCCCTTGCTCTGCATAGGCATTGGAACCACCAACGTCAGCCCGGCTCTCTGTCAGCCAGACTTTGAAAGGCTCAGGGAGGTTGATATTCGGGGACTGGTTGTAAAATTTAAGGGGGAAGAGAGAGTTGCGTTCAATGACATCGTTGTGGGATCAACGATTCTCTCCACAGTTGATGGCCGGAGAGTTCAGGTTGATGCTTATCGCTTTATGAGAGGTGAGAAAGTTGTGGCCAAACCGAGAAAGTTCAGAGCAAGGGTGGAGGTTGGAGATAGGGTTGTTGAGGGAGTTTTTGGCAACGTATTTGTAGCCATGACTGACAGGAGGTTTCTCGGTAAAGGGATAGCAGGAGGAGCTTCTTTATCAGCTTTTCTCGGCTTTAAGGGTGTTGTTGCCTGTGTGAGTGAAGGCATTGTTGTCTCAACGTACACAAAGGATGATCTGAGAAGAATTGAGCCGGTAGTAACAACCACAGTAAGTTTTGATGACGAAAATGTGAAAATAAGTGCTGAAGAGGTTATTTCCTGCGATGGTAATCCGATTGGTGTTGGTAAGGCGGAGGTTAGGATTGTTGAGGGTGTTGTGAGGGTATTGAAACCTTTTAAAGAGGATGAGTGACAGAAAGGCGATGAACATTTGCATTGCAGGTGAGGCTGGAGATGGAGTAAGAGGTGCCGGAATCATTCTTGGAAAAATTTTCGGCGAACTTGGCTACAGTGTTTTTGTCTATCAGGAGTATCAGTCAACGATAAGGGGAGGGCATAATTCAAGTGTTGTTAGGGCTTCAGAGAAAGAAATAAGCTCTCACAGCTACTATTACAACGTTCTGATATGCTTACGGGCTCATGTTTTTGAGAAACATGCTGAAAGGTTGAGGGGTGTGCTGATCTGCGATTCTTCATTCAACCTTGCTCACGAGATGAAGGTGGAGTTTCCAATCGATGAAACCGTTAAGAAGTTGAATCTGCCTGACATTTCAAGAAACATTGCTGCAATCTCTGTTTTTTGCAAATCTTTTGGAATTGATGCTGAATTGGTGGAGAATGTGATCAGGGAGAGTTTTGGAGATAACCGAAACATTGAAACTGTTAGGACAGTTTACGAAAATCTCGATGTCTCCGTAAGCCAGATAAGAAGGGTTGGTGAAAGGAAAGAACTTGTTTCCGGGGCTGAGGCAATTGCCAGAGGGATGCTGGATGCCGGGTTGAAGTTCTACTACGCCTATCCCATGACTCCGGCATCTCAAATACTTCACTTTCTTGCTGCAGAAAGAAAATGCATTGCCCTGCAGCCAGAGAGCGAGATTGCTGCGATTATGATGGCTATAGGAAGTGCTTTTGGTGGAGAAAGAGCTGCAGTCGGGACAAGTGGAGGTGGTTTTGCACTTATGAGCGAAAGCATAAGCCTTGCGGCAATGGCTGAGATACCTGTTTTGATAATCCTTGCCCAGAGAAGCGGCCCCTCTACCGGAATGGCCACCTACACAGCTCAGCAGGATCTTTATTTCGCCCTCAATCCAGCTCATGGAGAGTTTCCGCTTATAGTTGCCTCCCCGGTAACAATTGAGGACTCCTACAGACTGGCAGGAGAGCTTCTGAACCTTGCCTGGAAATTCCAGACTCCGGCAATACTTCTAACAGAGAAGCACATAACGGAGAGCTACAAAACGGCAGGTCTTGCGGGTGTTGTGCGGAGGGAAGTGCATGTATTCAGGGAGAAAAATGGTGAGGTTTTCAGGAGGTATGAGATCACCGAGAGCGGCATCTCGCCATACGCTATACCTCCGGCAGTGGTAAAGGCAAACAGCAATGAGCATGACGAGTACGGCTATACGACCGATGATGCGGAAATTGCTACCATGATGTATGCTAAAAGGATGAGAAAGGAAAAGGAGATAGCAAAAGTGGTTGCAGAGCTTGAGCCTTGCATTGAGATCAGGAACGGAAATGACTGGATCGTAACCTGGGGCAGCAATTTTGGGGCTGTTAAGGAGGTTGCTGAGGAGCTGGGATTCAGCGTTGCTGCGGTCAGGTTTATGAGACCTTTGTTTCTGCCAAAAATAAATGGAGAAGTGTTCTGTGTTGAGTGCAACTATACAGGACTTCTTGCGAAACTCCTTGAAGCTGAAGGTCTAAAAGTCAAAAGAATTCTCAGGTGGGATGGAAGACCCTTCACACCTGAAGAGATAAGGGAGGGGATTGAGAGATGGTCAGAATAAGCTGGTGTCCGGGATGCGGAAACTTTGGAATCCTGAGAGCATTTAAGGAAGCGAGCGGAAGAATGATCAGTGAGGGATACGATGTTGTAATATCATCCGGCATAGGGTGTCACGGGAAAATCACGGACTACATAAATCTTCCAAGTTTTCATGTAATTCATGGCAGGGTTCCACCATTTTTGACCGGTTTAAAGCTTGCAAATCCAGAACTGATTGCTGTAGGATTCTCTGGAGATGGGGATGGACTGAATGAGGGTTTGGAGCACCTCGTTCATGCGGCAAGAAGAAACACGGATATAACAATAATCCTGCACAACAACGGAGTTTTTGGACTTACAACAGGGCAGGTTACGGCTACATCCCCGAAAGGAAAGAAGGGAAAGTCAACCCCTTACGGAAATCCGGAATATCCGATAAATCCGTGCCGGCTGATGCTTGCAAGCGGGGCAAGTTTTGTGGCAAGGGTATTTGCCGGAGACCATAAGAAAATGGCTGAGGTTTTTTACAGAGCAATGAAACACAGGGGATTCTCTTTTGTGGAAGTTTTACAGCCATGTGTGACATTCAACAACTTCTGGGATCTCAGAAAGGATGTTTTTTGGGTTGAAAGGGCTGGGAGTGTTTACGAGGCGATGCAGAAATGTGAAAACATCAGAGCGTGCGGTATTTTTTATGCAGAGGATAAGGAAACCTATGAGGATGCGGTATGGAAGTCTACGTTCTGAGGCTCGGACATAGACCGAGGGATAAGCGCGTTTCAACTCATGTAGCTCTAACCGCAAGAGCTTTTGGAGCGAGGGGAATATACTTCGATGTTGAGGACAAATCCGTCTTTGAGAGTGTTAGAGATGTGGTTGAGAGATGGGGAGGAGATTTTTTCATTGAGGCTGTAAACTGGAGAGAATTTCTAAGGAAGTTTGAGGGTTTGAAGGTTCACCTGACAATGTACGGCATACCCCTGCCTCAAAAGCTTGAGGAAATAAAGAGGGCAGATAGGGTTCTTGTTGTGGTTGGGGCAGAAAAGGTTCCGCCTGAAGTGTATGAAATGTGCGATCTGAATGTTTCAATAGGCACCCAGCCACACAGTGAGGTTGCTGCGCTGGCAGTTTTTCTTGAAAAAGTACTTGGGAGGGTTTTTGATTTAAGTTTTGAAGATGCAAAAATCAGGGTAATTCCGAGCGAGAGGGGGAAGAAGGTTGTTTCAGATTAGCTCTATTTCAATTTTATCTCTGGTTGCTTCAATTCTTTTCAGTCTTTTTGCAATCTCAAACCTTATTCTGTCAGGAAACCGCTCTTCGGCTGTCTTGAAGCCAATCCTGTCAAGAATGAAGCTGAAGAGAAGATTGCTGTTGTAGAAAAGCAGGGCTGAAAACCCGAGATTCAGGTAAATTCTGAAGTTCTGCTCACCCATCATCAAATCATAACCCCTTTCCCTCAACCATTCCTCGAATTCATCCATCGAGAGTTCCACGTAACTTTTTGAGGAAGAGGTTTTAAAAGCTTACCGATTTGCCCTATAAACGCTGAAATTCATGCACGAAATGTCGTTAAGCGGTTTTCTGAGAACGATAAATTCAGGAACTCTCTGGAGCTGTGGTGTGGTCCAGAAAGTCCAGCATCTCACAACCATAGTCTCAACAAACTCCAGATTGGTTTTATCGATTTTCATATCATTGGTAATGTTCACAACAACGTAATCCCCTTCTCTAAAATTCCATCCTTCAATACCGGTTGTTATGAAGTAAGCTTTGTGTTCTCTTAGATACCATGCAAGTGGCCAGTATTCGCCAATCTCAGTGAAGATGTAAATCCTCTCACCCCTCGTTTTTTCTGCAAATTCCCTCACATCGTACTGAGTTGGTAAGTACAGTGCGGGTTCTGCGGGGTTAACAGGGTTTATGTGGTTGACGTGGACTGAACCATAGGCTGAAAAGAGAATACATACCGCAGCCAGGGTTTTCAGTTTTCTTCTGTCAAGTTTGGAGTTTAGCCTG
>CAZZLE010000169.1:0-3279 GCA_964654595.1 uncultured archaeon
TGCTGATGCCTTCATAACTGCCCAGATATTTCAGATTCAGCTTCTGAGGACAATTAAGTATGGAATTAAAAACATTGAAAAGCTTTTGGAGTTGATAAAGAAAGGGGAGCTGGACAGACAGCTGGGATCTTACAGGTTTTAGATAAATCAAATAAACATCTCTCTAATAAGCCGCTCCGCACCTTCACTGTCACCAAAGTACAGAACCTCCCCACCGACAAGAATGCAGGTTTTATCAGACATGAGAAAGATCTCCTCAATCTCGTCATGGGTGACAACAACCACTCCGCAGTTTTTGGAGATGCTGTAAATGTGGTTTATAACTCTCACCCTCACGTCTTTATGAAGACCCTGAAAAGGTTCGTCGAGGAGCAGGTATTTCGGATTGGACACGAAAGCCCTTGCCAGAACAACCATCTGTCTTTCCCCACCACTCAACTTTCCCGCCTTTTTATTTGCCAGCGGTCTGAGTTCTGGAAACATCTCCAGAGCTTGCTGAAAATCTCCAGAAATAGAAACGTTCTCCTCAACAGTCAAATTCTTTGCAACTCTCAACCTCTCAGGTGAGAGAGTTAAACCCATTTTAAACCTCTCAGAGGGCTTCAGGTTTGTGATCTCCACGCTGTCAAGAAAAATTCTTCCTCTGGATTCAATCAAACCCATAATGCATTTCAACAAACTCGACTTTCCGCTGCCATTGGGACCGGCAACGAGCATTATTTCTCCCCTTTCAAGATAGAAGGTGACGTCTCTCAAAATCTTTTTTCCGTTAATTTCAAGTCTTATTTTGTCAGCCCTCAGCAATTCTTCCACCCCTCATCTGGTAACTGACATCGGCAACATCCCTGAGCAGCTTAATCCTGTGAGCGGTAACAATGGCATTCACACCTTCTCGCTTTATTTTTTTCAGAATTCTTATCACCCTTTTTGCGTTTTCCACATCAAGTCCCGAGAACGGTTCATCGAGAAGCATGAGTTTCGGCTGGGTTGCAAGCGCTCTTCCTATTTCCAGCAATCTGAGCTCACCCTGTGACAGCAAACCAGCCTTTAAGTTCATTTTGTTCCTGAGCCCGATGAACTCGCAAATTTCCAATGCCAGCTCCATCGCCTCTCTGTAACTTTTTCTCATGAGAAATGATGTTGCCACGTTTTCGATTACACTCATGTTCCTGAAGGGTCTTGGAATCTGATGAACGATTGAAATGCCCATTCTTGCAACATTTTCAGGAGATTTTCCTGTAATGTCCTCTCCTTCAAAAAAAATCCTTCCGCAATCAGGTTTCTCGATTCCTGCAATAATCTTTAACATCGTCGATTTTCCGCTGCCGTTGGGGCCGTAGATTCCGGCAAATCCGCTTTCGAGCCTGAAGTTTATGCCCCTTAACACCACATTTCCGCTGTAAACCTTTGAAACGTCAATGAGTTGAAGCATTCCACCACCTCCTCAGTTTGGGAGAAAGAATCAGCACCGCAGCGTAGATCAGGAGGTGAGTCTCCGGCAGAATCCCTGAAAAAGCTCTGGAGACAATTACAATGATGTAACAGCCAATTATCGGAGAAATCCACCTGTTTCCGGCGATGAGACTGGCAACGAAGGGCAGAAGAGCAACCTCAATGGAAAAAATTTCAGGAGAGACATGACCGAAATACAGGAGATAGCAAATCCCGGCAACAGTTGCTGCAAAAACAGATATCGTGAAGCTCACAATTCTCACTTTGAAGGCATGAATGCCAATGCTTCTTGCAGCAATCTCATCATCTCTCACAGCCTCAATTTTAAGTCCAAGCCCTGTTCTTCTGAGGAGAAGAAAAGATGTGAAGAATATCAGCAACACCGATGAAGACAGCAGATAACTTTCCCATAACCCGATAGATTGGAAGGAGAAGCCTTCTTCTCCGCCAGTGACTTTACCGTTCAAACTGAGTGTTATATAATGGGAGAGATACCACAAAACAATCGCAATAATGAAGGAGGTGAAGACAAACTTATCTCTTCCAAAAAAAGAGATTGCCGTGAACAGTAAAATCGATAAAGAAAAAGCCGGAATTATGAGGGCTGGATTGATTGCTATTGCATATGCAGCGATACCGAAGGGTATTGAATGTGCAAGGCTGTTCCAGCCGGCTTCCTTTTCCATGAAAAACCAGGATAGTGATAGGATTGAGTATATGACAGCTAATGTTGCTGTTGAAACAACAAAACTGTCTCTTATAAATAGAGGGAGAAGAAGTATGGCCAGTGTAACCGCAAAATCCCCCTTCAGAACAACCACCTCAGTATTGCGGTGTATGCGATGGCTACAGGAAGGGTGAGGAGGTACTTCTTCACACCAGCATTTCCAGCTGATGCGGCAATTGAGGCGATTATTACAGCCGTGACCGTACTGCTCCACCCCATAGATGGGAATACTGATTGAGTTGGTGCTAAAATTGCTCCTGAAAGGCAGATAAAGCCGGATGAAATTGAAATTGTCAGAAGTCTGATCCTTGATGTGTCAACCCCGTACATCTCTGCAAGCTCCCAGTCATCTTCAACAAACTTCAACTCCCTTCGCGAAAGGTGGATGGCTGTAAATATTAAAAAAAGTAATGCAAGCACAGCCCCATTCGTTATTTCATGTACGCTAACAGCTTCTCCAATTATTTCTACATAGCTGGATTCCATTACCAGAAAATAGGAAGTTCTGTAGAGAATTCTCAAAAATTCTTCGATTGCTATGGCAAAACCGAGTGATACTATGGACGCCTCGGCAATCGACAGCTTTCTCGTTGCTGTTGAAACAACAGCCCCTACAGCACATCCAGAAATGAGGGCAAGCAATGCCGCAGCAGTCGGGTTAAAGAAATAAAGGTACGCTCCGAGGGTGAAAATTGATGCAAAGGAGAGATTCAGCAGTCTGCCAATTTTGTAGTTCAGAAGCACAGCAGAGGCAAAAAAGGAGAAAAAAATTGCTGTTAAGAGTACCGATATCATTTCATCCACTGAACATGCGATGTTGCAAATTCGGGGGGATAAAGAACCTTAACTTCTCCTCCGATGAATTCCCCAATTACGCCTTTGAGCTCATCGCTACCCCATAAAGCCTGATGGAGGTCATTGAACCTGTATATTCCTGCAGCACCCTCAAATTCTCCAGAAAGAAGGGTTTCTATTAGCTTATCTTTACCTCCTTTTTTGTAGGCCTGAGAGAGTATTATGATCGAGTCGTAAGTAAGCAGTCCGGCGTAGTTGTTTGCATCCTCCCCGTACTTCTTTCTGTAATCCTCAAAGTATCTCTT
>CAZZLE010000170.1:0-3710 GCA_964654595.1 uncultured archaeon
CAGTCACGGAAAGCTGGCACTCGCCATAGAGGTGAGTATCACCTACATGAGACCCGCTTTTGAGGGAGAAAAACTCATAGCTGAGGCCAAAGAAGTCAACCTCGGAAAAAGAACGGCAACTTATCTGATGGAGGTGAAAAACTCAAAAAACGAGCTTGTGGTTCTTGCAAAAGGAACGGTTTACAGGATGGAAAAAGATTTCCCTCCTATTTCCTGACAATACCTACAAAGTTTTCCAGAATTCTCAGTCCAACTCTTCCGCTTTTTTCAGGATGAAACTGAAGGCCAATGTAGTTCTCCTTTTCAATTCCTGAAGGAAAATTTATTCCGTAGTCTGTTCTGGAAATTACGAACTCATCGTCAGTTTGCATGTAGTAAGAGTGCACAAAGTACACAAACTCACCACTTTCAACACCATCCAGTATTTCTGTTTCTTTTACTATTTCAAGTGTATTCCATCCCATGTGTGGCACCTTACCAACACTCGGAGGGAACCTCAAAACTTTTCCCGGGATGTAATTCAGCCCTCTGTGCAGTCCACCTTCCGTGCTTTCGGTGGCAAAAAGCTGCATACCAAGGCAGATTCCAAGTACAGGAACCTCCAGAGAATCTATTACGTCTTTCATGGCATTTAGCTTTTCAATCGCAGACCTGAAGGCACCCACTCCAGGAAAAACGACTCCACTTGCACTTTTTATTTTATCCGGATTTTGGGTTACCTCCACGGTAGCTCCCACGGTTTCGAGAGCCTTTGAGATGCTCTTGAGGTTTCCAACTCCGTAGTTTACTACTGCAATCATCACGGGTTCTGGGAAAAAAAGATTAATTAAGGTTGTTATACTTGACCTATGTACAGAATAATTGAGGCCCCGAATTCAGGTAAATATCCCTACAGCCACAGCCTCTTTGTTGGAAAAAGCTGCATAATTGACACAGGAGCGGGTGAGAGGCTTGCATCACTGAAACCTGATTACGTTCTGAACACCCACTGGCATGAAGACCATATAGCGATGAACGGCATAGGTAAAAAAGTTCTGGCACATCATCTCGATGCTGAGGCGATTGAAAGTTATGAAGAGTTCAGGAGAAGGTACGGAATGGGTGATCTGGTTAAACTGTTCATAAATTTTGAATTTGGGAGAGTTGATGATGTTTTTGAGGATGGGGATGAATTCGAATTTGATGGTGTTACCGTTGAGGTTCTGCACACTCCGGGACACTCAGCCGGACACTGCTGCTTTATTATCAATAATGAGGCGATTTTTCTCGGTGATGTTGACCTCACCAGCTTTGGACCATGGTATGGTTGCATGGACTGTGACTTGAGGGATTTTGTTAGCTCAGTAAAGAGACTGATAAAGGAAGTTGAGAGCAGGGAAATAAATCTGGCCATTCCCTCCCACGGAAACCTGGTTTATGGCAAGGAAAATATAATCAGAGCTTTGCATGTCTACCTCGAAAGTTTTTGTGAAAGAGACAGGAAGATCAAAGAGCTTGCGGGATCAGGTATTGATCCTGTCGGGAAGGGTGTTATCTACAGAAAAATACCTGGACCAAAGGAGATATACCTGCACTTTGAAAAGATTATGGTGGAGAAGCATCTCACCACTTCTCTCGATGAATTCTGTCAGGTTTGAATCTATCTCCAGCTTCATAAAAGTCCTTCTCGCTTCTGGGATATCCGAGAGAGACGACGCTGAAAACCACAATATCTTCCGGTATTCCCAGAAGCTCTCTCAGTGCCCTCATTCTCTCCTCTCTTGGATAAACACCAAGCCATACAGAACCAATTCCGAGACATCTTGCAGCAAGTAAAATGTTCTCCGTTGCCGCACTGCAGTCCTGAACCCACATCTCGTATGGATATTTTGAGAGCTTGGGATCCGCACAGACTACAATAGCCGCACTTGCATGAGGGAGCATCTGGCCAAAAGTGAAGGCCTCGCTCATCTTCTTTAACATTTCTTTCTCTCTAACAACCACAAAGTGCCATGGTTGCTCGTTTCCAGCTGAGGGGGCAAGCATTGCAGCTTTGAGAATTTTTTCGATATCTTCATCGCTTATCTCCTTATCAGAGTAACTTCTGACGCTCCTGCGGGTGTATATCATTTCAAGACAGTCTTCCATAAAGGTGATAATGGCCAAAGCTAATAAACTTTCCAGAAAAAACTGAAATCATGGCGTGGACAGGACCTTACTCAAAATCGGGCAGGTCCGCATTGGTACCTTCTGGGCCATGGAACTACGCGATGGACGCAATAGCAGTTCATGCAATCTTTGAAGGTGTGGAAGACTTGCTGCCTGAAAAGATGAAAAGTGACGGGGAAGGTTACGTTTACTTTGCCGACATCATTTCTCAGAGTCCAAATTTTCCAGAACTGAACTTTGAAGCCCCGGGACTCGTTCAGTACAGAGAATTCGCCATCTTCCTGAAAGTGGAATACCGCGGAAAAGGTTACGCCTACTGCCCGTTCATGTACGTTGACAACGACGTTTCCCTTCTTAGGGGCTTCATTGCGGGTTTCCCAAAAAAGCTTGCCGTTATAGACATCACAAGAGAGCATCCGCTGCTGGATCAGAGAATATTTGGTGGAGTGGCAATGAGGGGAGGTTACGGGATAGCAAAGGTCGTTGTTGAGCCATCAGAGAATGCTGATGCGAACCCCTTAGACAGCTTCGGAAGCTGGATACTCTACAGGTTTGCAGAACCCATGGGAGTGAGGGAGTTTGTTGAAATCGTTCCCAGCATCAGCTACGCAAGAATCGAGAGAGGTTCCGGGAAGCTGGAGCTTTATGGTGGGATAAACGACGAATTGCCAAATGTTAGTAAAATACTTGGAGGTTACAGATTCTCAGCTCTGCTAAAAATTAAGGAAATCAAAAAACTTCAGTAGGGGAAAAACTCGAACCAGTCCGGCTCGTACTCCTCCAGCCTCCCGAGATCAGAGAGCCTCAGCAACTCTGAATCGATGGGGATCTCATAGATGTATTCAATTTTATACTTCCTCGCGAGTTCCGATGCCTTTCCCTTTCCGAATATGTAGCTTCTTTCACCGCAGTTGGGGCATTCAAAGTATGCCATGTTCTCCACAATTCCAAGCACAGCTGTCTTCGTCTCCTCAGCCATGTTAATGGCTTTCTCAACAACTGCAGCCGTCAGCTCCTGCGGTGTGGAAACTATGACTGCACCGTTTGGTTTTGCATCCTGCATTACTGTAAGGGGGGCATCTCCTGTCCCCGGAGGCAAATCAATCAGCAGATAATCAAGCTCTCCCCACGCAACTCTTCCAAGAAACTCCCTTATCATTCCCGCAATGAGGGGACCTCTCCAGATTACCGGTGTTTCCCTTTTCGGAAGCAGGAACTGTATGGACATAACCTTTATTCCCAGCCTCTGAGTCAGGACTGGTTCCAGCCCTTCATCGCTTAAAGCAACTCTGCCGTTCTCAAGACCAAGGAGATGGGGGATGCTCGGCCCTAAAAAGTCTGCATCAAGAATGCCCACCTTCTTCCCCTTTTTGGCATAGTGCACAGCAAGCAATGCTGTCACGGTTGATTTTCCAACTCCGCCTTTACCGCTCATCACTGCAATCCTGAAACCGATCCTGCTTAACCTCTCCTTAATCTCTTCATCCGTAACTCTTCTTTGCATTTACAACACCTCATTTACTTTTTTCCAGCATTCCACAATTTTTTCCGCAGCTTTACCG
>CAZZLE010000171.1:0-5078 GCA_964654595.1 uncultured archaeon
GGTATCTCAAAAGCCGAACACGTTCGAGAACTCATCAAAGCAGGAGCTGATGGTGTGGTTGTTGGCAGTGCTTTTGTTAGGCTGATAAATGAAAGAGGGGAAGGAGCAAAGGAGGAAATTAGAACTCTGACTGAAAGGTTCAAGAGTTGCATTATCTGATTATTTTTCGATTTTCATAATAAAAATTAGTGGGGTGTAACTTCGTAAATTCTCACTTTCTCAAGCCAAGCTCCAATCTTCGGGAATACCTCGGTTGGAGCTTTTAGCCCGAATGGCAGGTCAACGTGAGCAGTTCCATTGATTATGTAGTACTCGTCATGCTGATGTGGAGTTTTTGCCCCCATCAGGTCTCTGATAATCTGGTCAGCCTCAACAAGACCGTCGTATTCCGAGAGCAGAGTTATGAAAGGTACCTTTACTTTTTCCATGTTGTGGATGTAGTAATAATACCCGTCTTTTCCTGGCATCGGAGCTGGAGGTTCAACAAGATACCACCTACCTCCATTTTCGAAATACTCTCTCGCGGTCTTGTGGGTTCCAAAATCGTTGTACTGGGCGAGGGTCGGCGTGTAGAGACTGTCCGCTATGTACCTTGCCAGAAAGTCGTCCAAAGCCGGATTAAGATTTCTGGGATTCGTAAAGGTCAGATATCTGACAATCTCGCTGTATTCTCCATATCTTTCATTCATCCTGAAGATCAGATCAAATAATCCGTCCACTGTCAGCATGGTCTTGCACCACAGCCTTTCGTTCCTTGCAATCTCCTCTATAATCCCCCTGATATCAATGTAAAGTGGCGTGTCGAGTAGCAGCCACATTAACTTCATATCCGTAACTTCTGGTAGTGGTGGTATCATTGCTGGGTCGAGAGCTATAACGCCAATAACGGTCTCTGCGCCATTAACTTCACCGTTTCTTTCTCTGACAAGGTTTTCGTCCGAAACAACCTTTTTGCACCATGGTTCACCCAGTAAGCAGTGATAAGTCCATCTGAACTTTGCACCCTGCAGGTAAACGTAGCTTACAAGCCCTCCTGTGCTATGTCCTCCAATAACCGGATGCTTTCCAGTGACTTCAAAAACCTTCCTTACAGCAGCCCTTGTATCATACAGTGCCCAAGTATCAAGGCTCGTTTTTGCAGATCCGACCTGGCTCTTCATTCCCTTAATACCAGTCCCCCTGTAGTTAACAAGCCAGACGTCGTATCCCTGTTTCCAGAGGTAATAAGCGAGGCTGTAATAAAGCATCGGGTCATTCTGAATCCTTTCATCTCCCACTGCCCAATTTGCCAAGTCAGAAGGCAGCTCAATACTGTACACATCTTTCAGTTCCGGAGGTGTATGCAAAAGATACTCGTTCATGTTGCACATAAGTCCAGAAAAAAGCAAGACCGGCTGTGCTCCCTCGTTAATACTCTCTCCCAGTGGGTGGTATCTCAGGAGTTTTATCTCAACACCATCATCAGTTTTGGCGATGTAGACATCTCCGAGGTACTCGAATGCAGCAGTGCCGGACATCATCAGGAAAAATGTTAGGCATAAAACCAGTACATTTTTGCTCATAAATCACGAATAACAATCAAAACTATAAATTTTTCGAAAAATTAATTATAATTATTACAGTAATTGAAAACGAATCAGACTGAAAAATTAAATGTTACGCTCAACCCATCTCTTCAGCTCGCTCTTTGGCATCGCTCCAACAATCTGATCCACGGGCTTTCCTTTTTTAAAGAAAATCAACGTTGGTATTGCCGAAATTCCGTATCTTGATGCGATTGCTGGGTTCTCGTCGGTGTTCAGCTTTCCAAATACGACCTTTCCCGCATACTCCTTTGCCAGCTCCTCCACAACAGGTGCAATCATCCTGCATGGCATGCACCACTCCGCCCAGAAATCAACAACCACGTTCTCGTTGTTTTTGATAATCTCATTGAAATTTGATGAGGTCAGCTTTACTGGAGAACTCAAAACATTCTTGGCTTTCTCCTCCCCGCTCATTTTCTGCATCATCTCCCTAATTTTTTTCTGCCTGATTAACTCTAACTCGTCCATGATTTAGACTTTTTGATTACCCGTTAAATCACTTTCGCAGTTTTGACCTGACCTGTCAATTCTGCTAAATCATGTTCCAAACAAAGCAGCCCTCAGCATCTCCAGAATATTGATTCCATTTGCCTGAAGAACTAAATTCAGCACGGCACCGATTATTGCCCCAACAATCAGGGCTGAAAGCACTCTCACCTTTATTATCAGAATCAGTGCAATGACCAGCATTACGAGTGTCGAGGCAATTCCAAGCTGAGAAAGCTGGGTTTGGGCATCGCTGACAACATCACTCATGAGGCTGAGAAGCGTTGCTATACCGCTAAGACCAAACAGCAGCCCTACAACGACTCCGATCAGGGTTATGCTTGTCTCGCCCATGGCCAGAGTTACTCTTGGAGTTAATATTTTTTCTTCAGTAATTCCTCAAGCCTCCTCCTCATTGTGAAATTCTTTACCTGTGCAATTGCTGAAGCTATCTCCTCTCTGAGGTCAACATTCTCCTTCTCAGCAAGCTCCATGAGTGCTACAGCTCTGTAGTAAGGCTCAGGAATCATCCTTGCAATTCTTAAGTTTTCAGGATAGATCTTTTTAACTGCCAGTCTTTTCAGTGAGGCTGAGAGCAATCTTGCATCCGAGATTTTGGCAGAAAAATTCATGTCTCCTGTTTTTTCAAGAATTGTGCAGTAGGCAATGTCTCTTCTGTAGGGACTGCTGATCATCTCCGCTATCTCCGGAAGAGGTATTTTGCTGCGTTCGACTATTAACAGCAGATCATCATCAGTCTCGGCAGCTTCAACGGCACTTTTCAGATATTCCGGATTATATGTGAGGTTGTAAAGGGCAATTAATCCGAATATTCTTGCTTCCCTGTTTTCAAGACTTTTAACCACCCTTTCTGCAAGTTCAACATCCTTTTCCGCTATTTTCTCCACCTTCTCAGCCAGTTGCAGATCTCTGATTTTTCTTTCCACAAATAAGGTTGGAAAAAGATAAATATTAGGTTTTTGAGTACCTTTATGAAGGTGCTCATTCTCGTGGAAAACGATTTTGAGGATCTTGAGCTTTTCTACCCGCTTTACAGGCTCAGGGAGGAGGGATATGTGGTGGAAGTTGCATCATCCTCGCTCGATGTCAGGGTGGGAAAGAAGGGCTATCAGGTTAAGCCAGAGTTGAAATACGACGATGTTGTGGTTGAGGATTATGATGCACTGGTCATTCCCGGTGGGAAAGCTCCAGAAAGGATCAGAATAAATGAGAAGGCTGTGGAAATAGTCAGAAGATTTTTGGAACTTGGAAAGCCGGTTGCTGCAATCTGCCATGGTCCACAGCTTCTGATATCTGCCGGAATTGTTAGGGGAAGAAGGATGACATCGTGGATTGGGATAAGGGATGATTTGATAGCAGCCGGTGCAGAGTATGTTGATGCTGAGGTGGTTGTTGATGGCAACATCATAACTTCCCGCATGCCAGACGACCTGCCAGCATTCTGCAGGGAGCTCATCAAAATGCTTGAGCGATACTGATATAAACACATATGCCCCAGAAAATTCAAGGGCCCGTGGCTCAGCATGGATAGAGCGACGGCCTTCTAAGCCGTAGATCGCGGGTTCAAATCCCGCCGGGTCCGCTTTTATTTCCGTGATTACGAAAGCTAAAGGCTGAATTTGCTGAGAAACAGCCATTACGAGATTTTCTATGAACCTTGAAGCGTTGTCCGTGCTTTTCTTCAGCCATTCGTAGGTGCTGGGGTCTAAGGTTATGTGAAGGCGCTTTCTGATTCGGCTTTCAGCTGGCTCAGTTTTGCTTATTGAATTAAGAAGGCTACAAAGAGAGAATAAGGTCACTTGCAAAGGAGAAAAAGCTATCTTAAAATGAAAAAAGCTTTTTGGAATATTCCACTGAAGCAAAAGAATTTGAAAGATTCAAAAAATAGTATTAGAAGAACTTGAGAACACGAGAAAGATTTAGACGTTTAAAAGCCATGAAGTGAGCCAAGCAGCAGAAGTTCATGTTCCAATATAATACTGTGGAACACCAAAAACTTTATAAGCAATAAGCTTCATAATTAATCCATGCAGAATCCAGAGCCTTTTGTTTTATATGTTAGCAAAAGGTTTATGGATAAAGCCTCTAAAACTTTTGGTTTGGGTATTTTCACGAGAAAGCCTCTGGTGGAAATCCTTAAAAAAATGGGCGTGGCGGTCGAAGAACTTGATAGAGATAAAGCAAAAATAGCACTGGAAAGATTGGGCGAATCCAAAGGTATAACAGTTTCCACTGCCCAGCTTATCAAAGGATTGTCTCTTGCCTTCTTTCTGCCCACAGGGATTTTTCTTGCCACTTTAAAAAAAGTATATTACCGATCTGGAGCGGAAACCAATGACGGTTTAATACTGGAGTTCCTTGCGGAAATACCCAGGGCTTTCAGGTCATCTCTATTCTACGATGTTTGGCTTGTAGTTCCTAAAACGGAATCTGGGGAAACAAACATAAAGCAACTGTTAAAGACAATAGTAGATAAAACTGGTGTTCCGCCACTAACAGAAGAAGAGTGGGAAGATGCCAAACCCATAGTAGAAAAACTCAAAGACAAAATACAAATAAAAGGCATAAAAGAAAATTTTTGGCAGTCTTTTTGAAACACAGAACTCGCGTCCCATGGGCTTCCCAACCCTGGGATCTTCTTTTCCTCCACTTATCGATTTTGGAACTATGCTTGGATCGTTTCAGGGTCTTCTGATTTCACCGGGATTTTCGTAGTCGTAAAGTCTGCTGACGAAGTAGATCAGATATGCTGGCTCAGCTCCGATTGCCTTGAATCCATGCCAGTAATGCTAGAATTCTAACTACCTGTAGATTTTCGCCACTTGAGATTATTTCCGCCATATTCCTGCTTTCATCGTATGCGCATATCTTTACAGCCCCCCTATGAAGAGGAAATAGTCCACCTGTCCCCTTTCATGCTTGTGCAATGCCCTAACGATTTTTGGATAAGTTATAGACAGATTGGCCTTTCTAAGCCGGGCGAGA
>CAZZLE010000172.1:0-1978 GCA_964654595.1 uncultured archaeon
GGGAAAGGTTACTGAGCTGGATATAATCCAGTTCTGCAAGGAGAGGCTGGCTGCATACAAGGTTCCCAGGCTTGTTGAGTTCAGGGATGAGCTGCCCAAGTCTGCGGTTGGCAAGATTCTTAGAAGGATCCTGAGAGATGAAGAAATTAAAAAATCCGCTTAATTTTTTTACTTTTCTTCCTTTCCGTAAACTGACTCGTAAACCAGCTCAATAACATCCAGAACCTGTATTCTGTCGTCCAGTTTTTCAGTTTTAACACCGTCTTCAAGCATTATCATGCAGAATGGGCAGGCTACTGCCAGTATTTCGGCATTCGTTGATGCTGCCTCCCTGGCTCTGATGTTGTTCGGCCTGTCCTCTCCCGGATACTCTCTCACAAGGTTTCCTCCACCTGCACCGCAGCAGAAACTCCTCTCTCTGTTTCTCGGCATCTCAACAAGCTCAACCCCGGGAATTGCCTTCAGTATTTCCCTTGGCAGGTCATACACGCCGTTGTATCTGCCAAGATAGCACGGATCATGGAACGTAACCTTTTTGTTTACGGGATGCTTCAGCTCAAGCTTGCCGGTCTTTATTGCATCGTAGATTATCTCGAGAACAAATTTGACTTCGTAGCCTTCATACTCGTTCTTGAAGGTGTTATAGCAGTGAGGTGAGGTTGCAAACAACCTTTCAACACCGTATTTCTCAAAGATCTGTAAGTTCTCCTCCTTGAGCATCTGGAACAAACCTTCCTCACCCACTCTCCTCACATCGTTCCCGCAGCATCCCTCTTCTCTACCGAGAACCGCGTAGTTTACCCCAATATCATTGAGGAGTCTTGCAAGTTTTATTGCAACCGGAATGTTTCTGTTGTCAAAACTGTGGGCACAGCCAACGAACCACAACCACTCAAATTCAGGATTCTCCTTTACAGTTGGGATTTCAGTCTCACTCTTTTTGATCCACTGATCCCTCTTGAACTTGCCCTCTCCCCAGGGATTTTTCTGCTTCTGTATGTTTTGCAGGAAATCTCTTACATCCGGTGGGGTTTCACCGCTCTCCACCAGTCCTCTTCTGATTTCTCCTATGATCTCCATCTGCTCCACGTAAACCGGGCACATCTCCATGCAAGCTCTGCATGTCGTGCAGGCCCAGACAGCCTCCTCATCAAGCACGGTTCCTAAAAGCATTATTTCTTCCTGTTCCTCCTGCCCTGACTCGCCATTGCCCTTACCCTTCTTCAGAACTTTTTCCAGCCTCCGTATGTTCTGCATTAAAAACATTGGATTGAGCGTTGTACCTGAATTTGTCGCCGGACAGATGTCCTGACACCTTCCGCATCTCATACACGCAAGACTTGCAAGCAAATCTCTTCTCGTGAGGTCAAATGGAGTTACTGCACCCGTGTAATCTTCACCCAGCGGTTCCCTCATAACACCAGGCTTCCTTTCGCTTCTCGTGAAGATGTTAGCCGGAGCTGCTATTATGTGGAGGAGTTTTGTGTAAGGGATGAGAGCGATGAATACGAGAATCAGTGCAGTGTGAAGGAACCAGAGCACGTAAGATAGAGCGGTTGAATTGAGTTCACTGAACCGGACAAATTCTTTGAGGAGGAATCCGAAAAGTGCGGCAAGGATGAAGATGATAAGTACGGGATTATCGTCCCATGCAAACTCAAACTTCCTTGCAAATCTGCTCGGTTTAAGCACGTACCTGTTCACGGCCGCTATTGCTAATCCAAGCAAAATCATGACTCCTGCTGCAGTCATTGAAGCCTTCAACCATGGATATGTCAGCCTGAAGAGATCAGGAATTGCAAATGAGACTGTGAAAATCAGAATATTGACCAGTATCACGATCACGCCCCAGAGGAACAGGAAGTGCGACAACCCCATTTTGGATTCGCGAAGATACAGCCTTACCAGTATCAAACCATCTTTTACAACGAGCCAGAGTCTTTTTAAGGGATCGCCTGTCCTGTTTTCTCCCTTCAGA
>CAZZLE010000173.1:0-3281 GCA_964654595.1 uncultured archaeon
TGTCATCGAGAATTCTGTCCTCTTGCTTTTTCCCTTCAACGATTATATAGGAATCCTCAAGCACTGCTTCTTCATGCTTTCTCGGAATTTCTCCAAGCATCCAGACGTTTTTTGCAATTTCTGATGGTTCTGCAACTTCCAGCACCTCTGCCAGCGACTCTATCCTCTCCCTTACAAAGGGAATTCCAACATGCATGCCCTTGTAAAACCTCGGCAGAAAGGAGTGCGGATGTGTGTAGAGCTTCATCTTTGGTCTCAGCATGCTCATCAGCCCTCCGGTGTGATCGTAGTGCCCGTGACTGAGCACGATCTTCTCCGGAAACTCTATACCCTTGATCAGCATGTTTCTGAAGGCCAAATCTGACTGTCCTGAATCCAGCAAAACTGGCTCTTCAGATTCGATGTATGCTGAAAAACCCCACTCCGCCTTCATTCCGGGTGGTCTTAAGTCCACAACCTTGTTGTCCACAAGAATATGGACCTTCATAACAAACTGTAATTTTCACAGTTTTAATCCTTTCTGTTTAGCATGGCTTCAAGCTCCCGGAGTTTTTCGATTTTTCCAGCCACGGCGATTCTGCAACCCTCTTTAATTCTGTAATCCATGCTGGTTACAATTTCACCACCGCATTCTGCAGCAATTACCTTCAAATCTTTACCCTCAAGCTCTCTCAAGGCTTTTCCGATTATCTTGGAGTCTCCCCTGACCTCATAAACTGCAATCTCGATGTTTTCGAATTCCATTTTCCTTCTTATGGACTCTCCAAACACCTCGGAGAGGATAATCTCAGCGGTGATCATTGGCAATACTGCAACGTAACTCGCCCCCGCAACGTACATCTTCTCAGCATTTTTTGCATCGTTGCATCTGACGTATATTTTCAGATCCTCCCTCAACTTTCGAAGGGTTAGAATGCAAAAAATTGCGTGCGTGTCTTCAGGAAGTGCGACAATTGCTGCATCGAAATCAGAGAGATCAATATTTTCCCAGAAAAATTCCGAGGTAACGTCAGTCATTATAAATTCCACCCCTTCTTCCGGTTTGTGTGATTCTCTGTCAACAACGACTGTCTCCACACCTCTTGATCTCAGAATCTTTGTTGCAGTCTTGCCAACATCACCGTAGCCTAAAATGAGTACCTTCATGCACGATTCCCCTTATAGCCTCCTCAGTTCCTGCCAGAAGTACGATACACCCTTTCTCAAGTTTTCTGTCCTTTGGTGGATTGAAGTCGAATTTTCCGAGGCGGCATGCTGCGATTACCTTCAACCCCCTATTCTCAAGTTCTGAGACCGAAACCTTGGACGGGAGCATAATCTCAACAGCCTGCAAACCGTCAAAAATCACCCTCTTACTTCCAATTTCTACCTCCTGAAGTATCATTCTTGCCATGCTGGATGCTATTAAGCTTTTGGGCAAAAATACCTTCTTTGCCCCAGCATAAAGGAGATACTTCGTATACCTGTGGTCTCCATAAACAACGTACTTTGGAATGTTGCACTTCCTTAGAGTAAGAAGGGTGTCAAGAACGTCCTCAAGTTTTTCCCATGCTATTATAATCGCGTTTGCTCCCATTACGTTATCCAGAAACGATCTCTCGGAGCCATTGGTGTAAACACAAACAATTTTTTCGTCTATGGCCTTCCTGACCCTTTCCGGATCTTTTTCAAGAACAACGTATTTGACACCAAACGTGCGGAGTACTTTGCAGAGTTCAACAGTAAAGAGGTTGTAGCCGCAGATAGCTATGTGATGATTCATCCTAACTGATGTGGGCAGGACGAGTTTCAACTTCTCTTCAGCATATGGGATTATGACGTAAGGCAGGATGAAGCCGAAGAAGTACAGCACACCGCTCACCATAACCACTACTGAGAATATCTTGCCTTCCGTGGTCGTGAAGTAGATATCCCCGTAACCGACAGTTGTTATTGTACAGATTACCCAGTACAGTCCGTCAATAACCGTGTAGTTCTTTCCTTCAAAATTTTGCATGAGAGAGACGAAAAGCACCGAATAAAATAGTATTATAAAAATAAATAACAAAATTGAAATTAAAATCCTCGATCTCATTCGGGTTTGGTCATTAGCTGGGTCTTGCTTAAGATTTTTCCATCTCTGGCGTGTGGATTTCTGTAAACTGTATCACTACCTTTCTCGATCTCTCTTGCCTCATCTGCAAGAATTGCCGCCACTCTCATCATCTCATGGGCTGAGGCGACGAGCGGAATGTACTTTTCTGGATCTTTCTCAATGAAGCATCCCTTAACATCTATGTCGGCAACCTTCTCAGCTATGTAAAATGCAGCCATGGCTTTTGCCTTTGCATACGGGTTGCTGAACTTTCCTGCTTCAACAGCTTTTTCTGCTGTAACAACTATCTGCGGGAGTTCAGGCTGCTTGCCAGCCTTGATGTCCTCAATAACCTTATCGATAGCCTCCTGAACGATTCTGAATGCTCCGGTGGCAGCGAGAACCTTCACAACATCAGCGTTGAAGAGAGCCATCTCGGTTGGATCCAGAAACTCCCTTCTTGCACCGATCATTGAATCTGCATTGATGAAAATGTAGCCAAATCCCTTCTCCTTCAATTCATCCTTTGCCTTCTTTGCCGGAGCATCGCTGATCACTATCACGGGTTTACCTTCAAAAGCCTCTCTTGCAGCTTTTGGCCCCGGAAGGGCGGCGTTTGGAGACACAACAATTACGAGGTCCGGATCGAACTCCTTCAGCTTCTCCGCAACAACAGCCTCCTCAGGCTGCATCTTGGCGCCACTTGTTACAACCCTAACCTCAATATCCTCCCTGTCAGCCCTCTCGTCAAGCAGATACTCAACAAGCAGTGCGGTGCCAATGGCACCCATCTTCAAAATCCCAACTTTCACCATTTTTATCACCTGATGGCTGTATGCTTTGGTTTATTTAACATTTCCTTTTTAATCTCACCCCAACCTGTAGCCATGAAGGTGTTCTTCGTTGTGGATATCAAATGCGGGAAAGTTGTTGCAGGCAAAAGTGGTGAAAGAGAAAGTTATCCTCCGATAACTTCTGCAAGTATTGCTGTAAGTTCAGATGATGCTGTTGAGGTGGTTGAAGAAATTAAGCCCAGATTTCTGTATGCTGCAGACCTTGACAGGATAATGGGGACAGGAAACAACCTTGATATTCTTATCGAGCTCTCAAAAAGAGTTGAGGAGTTCATAGCAGACTGCGGATTCAGAAGTCCGGCGGAGCTTGAAGACCTGCCCTTCAAACCTGTGGTCGGAACTGAGACCTTTGA
>CAZZLE010000174.1:0-4196 GCA_964654595.1 uncultured archaeon
GGAGAGAGTGAGAGCATGTACAGGAAAATTGATGTCCCCTTTGAACTCTACGAAGTTCTCATTTTGGATGCCGATGATGACCAGCTTGTTAAAATCAGCAAGGAGCTTGGACTGGCTCTGAACTTAGACGAGATGAAGAGAATCAAGGACTACTTCCGCAAGAAGGGAAGAAATCCATACGATATTGAGCTTCAAAGCATCGCACAGGCATGGAGCGAGCACTGCTGTTACAAGAGCTCCAAATACTACCTCAGGCAGTACCTTTTTGAAGCATCGAAGGCTGACTACGTCATCTCGGCCATTGAAGAAGATGCAGGAGTTGTTGAATTCGATGAAGAGTACGCCTACGTCACAGCATTTGAAAGCCACAACCACCCCTCAGCAATAGAGCCCTACGGTGGGGCAGCAACCGGAATCGGGGGGATTCTCAGAGATGTGCTATGCATGGGTGCCCAGCCGGTGGCGCTAATCGATCCTCTGTTTTTCGGAAATCTCGATACACCGTATGAGAAACTTCCAAAGGGAACAAAGCACCCTCTCTACCTTCTCAAAGGTGTTGTTGCCGGTATAAGGGATTACGGAAATAGAGTTGGGATTCCAACTGTTGCGGGAATGGTTTTCTTTGATGATTCCTACCTTACCAACTGTCTTGTCAATGTGGGCTGTGTCGGGATAGTCAGAAAGGATAGAATTGTCCACAGCCGTGCCGGTGGAGCTGGAGATCTTTTTGTGCTTGTGGGTGGTAAGACTGGCAGAGATGGTATTCACGGTGTAACTTTCGCCTCTGCAGAACTTGACGAGAAAAGTGAGGAGGAAGCAAGAGGAGCCGTGCAGCTTGGAAATCCGATAATGAAGGAACCTCTCATCCATGCCTGTCTTGAGGTTGTGGAAAAGGGCTTGCTGACAGGAATGAAGGATTTGGGCGGCGGAGGGTTGAGCTGTGTTATAGGTGAGATGGCGTTAGCTGCTGGTTATGGGGCAGAGATTTATCTGGATAAAGTCCCGCTGAAAGAGGAGGGGATGGCTCCATGGGAGATATGGATTTCAGAGAGTCAGGAGAGAATGATGCTCACCGTTAGGCCAGAACACATAGATGAGGTTCTTTACATCTTCCAGAAGTGGGACGTTCCCGCTACAGTAATCGGGAAAGTCATTCCTGAAAAGATAACCAGAATCTACTACAAGGGATACAAAATCTATGAGATGGACACAGAGTTCGTTACTGGTGGCCCTGAATACTGCCGTCCGTACGTTGCAAAAAAGCCTGAAATAGAGATGCATGAGGAAGTTAAGCCACCTGAAGATTATGTAAAGGTCTTTTTGAAAATGCTCTCTCACCCAAACGTTGCGTTTAAGGAGTGGATTGTCAGACAGTATGATCATGAAGTCAGGGCCTCCACCATACTTAAGCCTTTGCAGGGCAGGGCGAACTTTGAAACGCATGGAGATGCGGCGGTAATAAAGCCAACAAGGTCATTCAGGGGACTCGCAATTACGGCTGACGTTAATCCGTGGATGTGCAAGGTTGACCCCTACTGGGGTTCTGCCAGCTCCTTCGACGAGATGGTGAGAAACCTTGTTGCGGTAAATTCCATTCCGCACTCTTTCAACGACTGCCTGAACTTCGGCAATCCGGAGAAACCTGAGAGAATGGGTGAATTTGTTGAAGCAGTGAAGGCCATTGGCTGGATGGCTAAAGGGACTGCAATTCCATGCGTCAGCGGGAATGTTAGCTTCTACAACGAAACACCTTATGGCTTTGTCGCCCCAACTCCCTCACTTCTTGGAATTGGCATAGTGGAGGACATAAGAAAGGTGATATCGAGTGAGTTTAAAGATAGAGGAGCGGTTGTGCTTGTTGGAGAGACGAAAAAGGAGTTTGGTGGCAGTCTGTATTCAGCTGTAATGCATCAGAGGTGTCATGTAGTCCCAAGAACGTCTCCTGAGAGACTTAAGGCTTACAGCAATGCCATGCTCGAATCCTTCAAAAAGTTTGAGGTTAGAGCCTGCCATGATGTCAGCATGGGAGGACTTGCTGTCTGCATTGCAGAGATGAGCTTTGGAAGAGGTATAGGGTTTGAAGCCGCTCGTCATCTGAGCTTTGTTGAGCTGTTTTCCGAGTCCAACACAAGGTGGGTTGTTGAGGTTCCTGAAAGCTCAGCAGAGAGTTACGTGCAGTTTTTCACAGAGAGGGGACTTAAGGCTGAAATTATCGGATACAGCGGTGGAAACAAGCTAAACTTCGGGACATTCAGCGTTGAACTTGATGTTGCGGACAGGGTATGGAGAGAAGGGTTAACAAAGTTTTTATAATTTTAATATCATATGAAAAATAAGTGCAAACTCAGGGGGCATCATTTGATCTGTCTCCATTTCTTCATGGGTAAGGGCTACGATGAGGTATTTGTGGAGAATATTAAAAGAATTCTCGAAAATATCGGTGAGGTTGAAGTTGTGGACGGAATCGATGATGTCTGTAAAAGCTGTCCGCATAATGCCGGTTTCTGCAATTACAAACCAGATTCCGAAAAAGAAGTTAGAAGAATTGATTCATTTTCGCTGAAACTTTTGAATTTAAAAGTAGGAGATACGGTAAAATGGGATGATCTCAGGGTCAAAATACCGTTGGTAATCAGGGAATGGCAAAAATTTGCATGCAAGGATTGTGACTGGAGAGATATCTGTTTTTCTCAAAAAGATTGATACCTTTTTGCGTATTTTGTTACCTTCCCAAGAACGTTCACGGCATTTATCACATTTGAGTAAACCGGAATTCCGTTGAGTTCAAGGGCATTCTTGTGGTCGAAGACTACATCTCTCGGCCCCTCAACGCAGAAGTAAACTGGCTTGCCGTATTTCCTCAGACTACTGTAATCCGGTTCAAAGTCTGCGTTTATGAGTCTGGTCGCCCAAACACAGACTATGACAGAATCAACACCTTCATCCTCCATCACCGCTTCTATGGCAGTCTGGTATGCCCTGAAGGCTCCGTAGTACTCAACCATCGGCCAGATGTCTATCGGGTTGTTCACGTTGTGCCATTCAGGTGTTATCTCGTTTATTCTCTCCACAGTCTCCTCAGAGAATTCTGCAAGCTTTAATCCGGAAAAATATGCGGCATCCGAAGCCTGAACACAACCTGAACCTGTGTAGTGGATGATTGCCACCCTGTCTCCTTTTGGTAGCGGTTGCAGGGAAAGTGCCTTGGAAACGTCAAAAAGCTCATCAAAGCTGTAGACTCTTATTAAATTAGCCTGCCTGCAGACTGCATCAAATACATTATCATCACCACAGATTGAAGCTGTGTGGCTCATAGCTGCCTTCTGCCCGTACTCAGTTCTGCCACTCTTAAACACAACGATTGGCTTTTCAGCCTTTGCAGCAATGTCATAGAAAGCCCTTCCGTTTTTCACACCCTCCATGTAAATGCCCACAACCCTCGTCTGTTCATCTTTTAGCAGAAAGTCCAAGACTTCGTAATCCTCAACGTCTATTTTGTTACCCATCCCCACAATCTTGCTGAAACCAATACTCGGATGGTTTGATATGACCGTATCCATCATGATTCCGAGAAATAATCCTGTCTGCGCGATTATGCCAATGCTGCCTTTTCTGATAAAGGGTCGTATTGCAAACGATGTTATGAATCCATTTTCTGTGTTCAGCACGCCTGTTGTGTTGGGTCCAAAGATTCTTATTCCATGCTTCCTGGCGATTTCAAGCACCCTTCTCTCGTATTCAGCCCCTCTCTCTCCCTCCTCACTGAAGCCCGAGCTTACGATAACCGCTCCCTTTATTCCCTTCTGAGCACACTCTTCCATCACATCCGGAACGAGTCTTGCGGGAACTGCAATTATTGCCATGTCTACCTCATCAGGAATGTCGAGAATTGAAGAATAGCACTTCAACTCGAGGATTTTATCAGCGTTGGGGTTTACAGGATAAATTTTGCCGTTAAATCCATTCTGTTTAAGGTTCCAGACTATATTAAATCCCGGTTTGCCAACTGTTCTAGAAGCTCCTATTACAGCAACACTTCTGGGGAAGAAAAGGTCACGCAAATCAGGAATTGTGTAGTCAAACCTCTTCCTCTCCCCAACAACTATCCTGGCATCAGCTACAGCAAGTCCCTTCTCGTAGACAAAAACGGGATTGAGATCCATCTCAACTATGCTTTCCCTCTCAACAATCTCGTT
>CAZZLE010000175.1:0-5908 GCA_964654595.1 uncultured archaeon
TGACTATTTCGTTCAGTTTTCCGGACTGCGATACCACTACAACCCGCAAAACGCCTTCATCGAAATCCCCTTTGTTGACAAAAAGATTCCATCCGCCATGCTTCCAAATCTCGGGAGTGTTGTTAAAGCTGAGCGGTATAAAGGAACTGGAAAACAAACTCTAAACGAAGAAGATTACGAGGTTATTGAAAGAGACGGCAGGCTTTACAGGGTTGTTACAGACAGCTACATTCTCTCGTTTTTGCCCAAGATTGCAGAAGTTCTCCCTCAGCTAACAGTTGTGCCCAAGGATGAAAGAGGAAACCCCATTCCACCTGATGACTACAAAAACCTCGTACTGAAAGTTAATGGAGAGGAGCTGAAAGTCTGGCAGGTTATTGTTGAATACACTCTCTCCCAGTCCGTAGACGAGGAGGGGTTACCACACATTGATGATTACTACCAAAAACCGACAGGCAGAATAAATGTCGTGTGGAGTTTTCCCATTGCCGGTTATCCCTTAGCAGCCATCATTGCCATAGTTGCTGTTGTTCTCTACTTCAAAGTGGTCAGGGGGAGAAAGTAGCTTAGTGAAGCAACACGACCGAAAGTTATATAAACCGCATACATCATTATTTTTCATTACCTAAGGGGGTGGTAATATCGTACGAGATAGAATTCATCGGAGAAAGAGAGGTTGCAAGCATTCTGAGGGAAGCTCTGAAAACGGATAGTAAGATTGAGAAGTTTGAGGAATTTGAAGATGGGTTCAGGTTGAGATTGACAGGGGCAAGAAGAAAGATAGTGATCATCTGCAGGGGCAATGCAACCGGCAGTGATTGCCTGCTGATAGTGAACTCGAAAAAAATCCCGGAAAATGGGGGTATAGCATTAAACGCTGACAAAATTGCGAAAAAATGTGGCAGCAAGCCTGAAATCGCCATGCTTGGAGCGCTGGCAAAGCTTGGAGTTGTTGAACTAAAGCACCTCATGAGGGTCATTTACAGGAACAAGGGCTACAATGATGTCCTGGCAGTTAAAAAAGGATTTGAAGCAATAAAGATTTAACCGTAAATCCTTTTTTATTTTTTAACATTAGGGCAGGGATATTTTTTAGCGGGCCCGCCGGGAATTGAACCCGGGTCGGAGGTTCCGGAGACCCCCAGGATGTCCACTACCCCACGGGCCCTCAGATAATCCCCTCAATTTCGAGGATCTTTTTTGCCCATTTAAGCTTTTTCAGCTTAACCGGATTATCTCCAGATTCAAAATCGAACCCGTAAAGCTTTATACTTTTTGCACCAAATCTTTTTGCTATCAACGCAGCCCTGTCTCCATCAGTAAATCCTCCGAAGTTGTAAATTCTGTCGAAGGGAAGGCTCTGAGTAGTTCCGACAAATCTTCTAACTCTTGGTACAACCTTCCTGATCCTGTCTATGTTATCGCCGTGTGCGTGAAGCACCAGAATGCAACCCCTCTCCTCCAACTTTGCCAGAAGATCCTCGTCTTCCTCCATGTCTGTAACATGTATATGAGGAGTGAAGTCAACTCTGTTAATCGCCTTCCCTGCAGTTATCAGCAGTTCCTCGTTAATATTCTCCCTTCTGTAGGCACCGCCGATAACAGCAACACTTTTTCCCCTTATGAATTCAAGAACCGAACAGTCAAGCAGCTTTTCTCCAGCCAAATCTTTCATAATTTTCGCCGCTCTCTCATCATCCTCTCTGCTGAAACCCATGTCCTGCAGAATTTTCTCGTAGAGCTTCATCCAGTCATCGAGATTCAGCCTTCCACCTCCAGAATTTCACTCTCCTCAACCGCCTTTCTTTCAATCTCCTCGAAGTTCTCGTATTTGACTACATCCTCAACCTTCGCTCTCGTTTCCGGATGCTGAGCAACCATAAAGCTGCAGCAGTCCTCGTAGGGCAGAATGGAAATCTCGTAAGTTGCTATTCTTTTAGCATATGCTACTATCTCCTCCTTATCCATTCCTATCAATGGAGCCAGAACGGCAAGCTTTGAGGCGGAGTATATGACGTTAATGTTATCCAGTGTCTGGCTCGCCACCTGTGAGAGGCTGTCACCTGTAACTAAAGCCTTGCAACCCTCCTTTTCCGCTATGAGGTTTGCCATTCTCATCATGCTTCTTCTGTAAACAACCATTCTAAGCCTTGGTGGAACTGCATTTATTATCTCAAACTGCACGTCCCTGAACGGTACCATGTACAGCCTGAGTTTCCCCTGATACTCAGCAAGCTTCTCGGCAAGCTTTGTTATCTTCTCCCTTACCTTTGGAGAATGCATTGTCTGGTTGAAGAAGTGCACTGCCACAACCTCACAACCCCTCTTCATTGCCATGAATGCTGCGACCGGGCTGTCTATTCCACCTGAAATGAGGGCAATAACTCTGCCTGCCACTCCAACCGGAAGACCGCCCACACCCTCGTATCTCCTTGAGTATACGTAAGCCTCTTTTTCGCAGATTTCTATCCATACAGTTACATCAGGATTAGTCAGGTCTACTTTTTTACCGGTTTTTTCAACAATAAACGCTCCAACTTCCCTGTTAACTTCTACGGAGTTCATTGGAAACCTCTTGTTGCTCCTCGAAGTGTCAACCTTAAAAGTTTTGAAGTTTTCCGGTAATGCCATCAAAGCTGTTTTTTTGATAGATTCAGGATCCAGATCAGTCTTAAATCCAATTCCAAAGTATCTTATTCCGGGAATTTTTGAAAGTTTTCTCTCCAAATCTTCTTTGTATTCCACCTCAATTCTTCCGTACTTTCTTCTAACCACTGCACCGGTTTTTCTTTTGATGGCTTCAATCAGCTTCCTTTCAAAAAAATCCCTGTTTTTTCCTTTTGTTCCAATCTCGCCGTAGTGTACCACCGCAACCTCTTCCATTGGTTAAAGTAGACAGCAACGATATTTAAACGAAAGGATTATAACTCAGATGATACGTGAACAGTTATGGCAAAGTATCAGTGCACGATTTGTGGATACGTCTACGACGAGGCTGAGGGAGATCCTGAAAGTGATGTTCCTGCAGGTACGAAATGGGAGGATTTGCCTGAAGACTGGGTCTGTCCTGTTTGCGGTGCAACCAAGGACCAATTCGAGAGAATTGAATAGATTTTCAATTTTTTATACCTCCACATCGAAGGGTAATTGCAATTTTGAGCGAAAAGTTTATTAATGATTTTTCGTAGATTATAGTAAGAATGCAGGGGGGTGATGGCCAAAAGTTAATACTGCGTTGCCGGCTCAATCTCGCCGACAAAGCTTTTCTTCACCATTTCTTTTGCTTCTTCCAAACTGTAATTTCCGAGCAGCCACATTAGCTTTATCAAAGCCACTTCCGGCAGCATGTCCTCCCCTTCTATCACTCCAGCTTTCAGAATGTCTCTTCCCGTATCGTAAACTCTATCGCAAACCCTTCCCCAGAGGCACTGGGATGTCATCACCACAACCGAGTCCTCGCATATTCTTTTCAGCGTGTCTATCCAGTCAGATGAAACGTGTCCCAATCCTGTTCCCTCTATAACAAATCCTCTGTATCCTTTTGAGTGGTAGTAATCAAGGATATCACTGCCAAGGCCGGGGAAGAACTTTATGAGAACAACCTTTTTTTCAAGCCTGTCTGAAAGCCTTAAATCTCTCTCGCCTCTGTGATAACGCCATGAGATCCACTCAACACTGAGAGAAGGATATTCAATCTTTGCAATTGGTTTTGCATTTATCGACTGGAATGCATCCCTTCTGGAGGTGTGGTTCTTCCTGACCTTCACACCTCTGTGCACAAAGCAATAATCATCGCTTGTCGAACCGTGCATGCAAACCACGACTTCTCCAATGTCTTCTGTCGCAGCTTTTGCCGCACACAGCAGATTCATCGCAGCATCACTGCTCGGCCTGTCAGAACTTCTCTGAGCACCAACAAAAACCACTGGCTTCGGTGTTGAGAGCATAAAGGACAGTGCAGTGGCGGAAAAATGCATGGTATCCGTTCCATGGGTGATGATTACCCCCTCATAACTTCTTAAAGCCCTGTAAACATGTCTTGCAAGCTCAACCCAGTTTTCTGGCTTCATGTTCTCGCTCAGGATGTTGTACAGCAGTTCAGCATCAACATTGCAGACCTCAGTCAGCTCAGGAACCTCTGATGCAATTTCTTCTGCAGTAAACTGGCTCGTAACAGCTCCTGTCCTGTAGTCAACCTTGCTGGCAATTGTGCCTCCCGTTGAGATGATTTTTACATCAGGAAGCCCCTCTTTCTTAAGGAGTTTTGGAAGCTCAGGTTTGAAGGGTTCCATTTCGAGAATTTCAACAAGTTCGTAATCTTTGAATCCAACATTGTAACCGCTGTCAAGCTTGAGAACAAAGTTTCCGGTGAATGATGGCATTACTGTACCCTCAAAAATTTTTCCCTTTGCCCTGATTCTCACTCTTTTTCCTTCAAGCTTTTCATGCATTGATGTTCACCCCCAGCTTGCTGGCTTCTTCGTAAAGCATTTTCAGTCCCATTACAACCTCCCCTCTCAGCTTCCTGAGGAGAGTTTTTTTGTTTCTGAGTTCCTCTTTCCTGCTTTTAATCATCCTCTCCACCTCAGCCCTGCTTGTCCCGCCGATGTTCTTTCTGTTCTCCACAACCTTTTCAGCATTTAGAGCTTCGAGAAGGTCTTCCTCTTTTACCCTTATCTTAATCCCGAGCTCACCCGCTGCTGTATCAATGTCCTCCACACTGGGCTTCTCAATACCCCTCGCAGCCAGCTTACCCACAATGCGATGAGCCATTCTGAAGGGAACACCGTATTTTATTACTAACATATCCGCAAGTTCAGTTGCGGTTGCAAATCCCTTGGTTGCCTTCTCTCTCATAATCGCCTCATTAAATTTTATACTGTCCATCATTGATGCAAAAACTTCAACAGCAAGACTGGATTTTTTCAGCGACTCGTAAAGCAGAGGATTCATCTCCTGAAAATCTCTGTTGTAGCTGAAGGGCATTGCTTTGTAAATCATCATTGCCGACATAAGGTTCCCCGCAATTCTTCCTGAATTTGCCCTCAGAATTTCTGCAACGTCGGGATTCTTTTTCTGGGGCATTATGGAGGATGTTGAGGAGTATTCATCTGGCAAGATTATGAAGCCGAATTCCGATGAGAAGAGAATAATTTCCTCAGCAATCCTGCTTATGGAAAGCATTGTTGATGCTGAAACAAAAATGGACTCGATTATGAAATCTCTTGATGAAACGGCATCCTCACTGTTCTCCAAAACTCCGTCAAAACCCAGCAACCTTGCAGAATAAAGTCTGTCGAGACTGTAGCATGTGGAGGCAAAGGCTGCTGAACCGAGGGGAGATTTGTTAACTCTTCTGAAAGTCTCCACAATCCTTTCAAAATCTCTGGACAGCATGTCGTGATAGGCAACAAGATGATGCGAAAGCCTTGTTGGCTGTGCATACTGGAGGTGCGTGAAGCCGGGCATGAGGAAATGTGACCTTTCAGCCTTTTTGAGAAGAATTTCCAGCGCGTTCAGAACAGATTCAGCAAGATTCAGCAGATGGTCTCTGGCAAACATTCTGAGGCAGGTGGCAACCTCATCGTTTCTGCTTCTTCCGGTGTGCATCTTCGCTCCGAGAGGCGTTATTTTTGTAACCTCAGCCTCAATGGCTTCGTGAACATCCTCATAAGGCCAGTCGTCCTTAAAACCTGATTTTTTCACTTCTTTAAGCGCAGATAGAATCTCCTTCGCTTCATTATCACTGAGATAACCGCCCTTTCTCAGAGTTAGAACGTGTGCGACATCAACAAGAATATCGTAATTGAAAATGTTCCTGTCACTTTCGATGGAAGAAGTGAGCCTGAGAGCTTTTGGGTCCATATTTTTCTTTATCCTTCCTTCTCTGAGCATGCATTAAGTTTGG
>CAZZLE010000176.1:0-9125 GCA_964654595.1 uncultured archaeon
TCGAGGAATAGAGCTGTGCTCTTCAGCTCGTCTTTGTAGGGAACTTCCGATATGCAGGGGTTGGGGGAAAATCGGGTAAGTTGGAGGGGCAGAGGGTTGGCTTGGAGCATGGAGTTGAGGATGGAGATGTTGTGCCAATCTACGAGTAGTTTTGCCTGGTGTGGGCAAACCCGGTAAACTGATTTATATACGTAGCACCAAGATAGTTTTGAGGTGATGCAGGATGGTGATGATGAAGCTGTTCACGTCTCCCACATGCCCTTACTGTCCAAGGGCAGAAAAGGTGGTCAGCAAGGTGGCAAAGGAGGAGGGAGTGCTGGCGATAAACTTTCCGGTTAACACGGATGAGGGTCTCAGGGAGGCGCTGAAGTTCGGAATAAGGGGAGTCCCGGCTTTGGTGATTAACGATAAGTACCTAATCCTCGGAGTTCCTGATGAGGGTGAGCTCAGACAGTTGATAAGAAAACTTAAAGGAGGTGAGGAGTATGGAGCGTCTTAGCAGTGAGAGGTTTAGGGAAGTAATCCAGAGCGACAAGCTCGTGGTGGTGGATTTCTATGCTGACTGGTGCATGCCATGCAGATACATCGCGCCAATACTGGAAAAGCTGGCAAAAGAATACAACGGAAAGGCGGAGTTCTACAAACTCAACGTCGATGAGAACCAGGAAGTTGCCTTTGAGTACGGCATAGCGAGCATTCCAACAGTGCTGTTCTTCAGAAACGGCAGGATTGTCGGAGGGTTCATAGGGGCAATGCCGGAAAATGCAGTGAGGGCTGAGATCGAGAGAGCACTGGCAGTATGAAATCGCTGAAGGAAATGATTTCATCTTTAAACTGCGGAAACCTGCTTGAATGTGTGCTCGGGCTAACGCCAGCGGACGTGATGGTCTACGAGGCTTTGCTTAGAGGCAAGGAGAGAGTTGATGAGATAAGCGAGTGCATTGGAAAGGGAGAAAGTGCGGTTTACAAATCCCTTCAGAGACTTCTCCTTTCTGGAATGGCCTACAGAGTTAAGATGCCGCTCAACGGCGGCGGATATTATTTTATTTACAAGCCTGCACCGAAAGAGAAGGTTGTGGAGGAAGTGGAGAAGGTTTTGACCTCTTTTGTCGAGAGGGTTAGAAGAGTCCTGGAGGAGTTTAAAGATGATAGCGGTTCTCGGGTGCCAGGGATGTGGAACCTGCAGTAGAGTCTGCCCAGCTGATGCGATAATCAGGGATGGAGGGAAAGTTGTAAGAATAGACCAGAGCAAATGCAAAGAATGTTACGAGTGCGTGAAAGCATGTCCTTACGGGGCACTCATAGTTATGGACTGAACTTTGAAGAAATAATTGATCTTCTTGGCGGGGGGGAAGAGGCAAGAAAGGCGGTTGAGCTGCTCAGAAAATACTGGAGAAGGGGTAAAATTCCAAAGGATGAGCTCGATGTTGAGGTTGCATTAACTCTTGATTTCTACAGGCTTGCACTACCGGTGAGGGCTTTTCACGATTCTCTGTCTTGGAAAATCGGATTTTTTGCGGGGGAATGATAGTTATGTGTTGATTTTTAAAAAAATAAGTGATCTGGTTGGCGGGGGGGAAGAGGCAAGAAAGGCGGTGGAGCTGCTGAGAAAAGACCGGAGAAAGGGTAACATTCCAAGAGATGAGCTCGATGTTGAGGTTGCATTAGCTCTTGATTTCTACAGGCTTGCACTACCGGTGAAATCTTTTCACGATTCCCTATCCTGGAAAATGCGATTTTTTGCAGTGGAAGACATGGAGATACCCTACATTGTGAGATTTTTCATCGAGGATCTGGAGAAAGGACAGGGAGAATGGAGAAAGACTGTGGAGAGGTATTTTAAAGCGATTGGCGAGAAAAGAGCTGAAGAGTTTGCTGATATTTTCGAGGAGATGGTCGAAAGGAGCAGGAATTTCATAGTATGCGGTGAAGACATAGTGGACATATCGATGAAATACGGGAGAGATGGCGGGGTTGTTATAGCTGAGATGAAGGGTGCAGGTTTGATAAGCCCGACAGTTGGGTGCGGGGGCTATGGGAGAGCAAGGGCTCCACTTTATGAGATAAACAGGTTTTTTGCCATGCTGCTGAGGTGAGTGGTAGGGTTAACTTCCAGCAAAACACCTTTAAATTTTCTGATCCAAGACAAGAATTGTGAAGTTGATTGCGATATCGGTGTACGGGGAAGATAAGCCCGGAATAGTTTACAGAATATCAAAGGCTTTAGCCGATTGCGGGGCTAACATAGTGGATATAGAGCAGAGTGTTTTGCAGGGAATGTTTGTAATGTTCATCGTGGCTGAGGTTGAGGATGAGGACTGCGTGAGGAGAGAGGTTCAGAAAGCGGCTGAGGAGGTGAAGGTAAACGTCAGCCTCACACCCTTTGAAAGGAAAAAAGAGGATGAGAAAAATCTTTACGTTGTCACGATTCTCGGCAGGGACAGAGTTGGCATTGTGAGAGATATTACGAGAATTTTCCTCGACTTTGGCATAAACATCGAGAAAACAACGCTTACAGCAAGGGAAGAGCTGATTTCGATTGAATTCCTTGTTGATCTCGGGAATAAAGATCCAGCAGAGGTAAGAAGGAGGTTGAGGGTTGAGGCAGAGAGGCTGAGGCTGGATTTGGTGATGCAGCCCTACTCAACCTTCAGGAGGGAAAAAAGGCTGATCGTCTTTGACATGGACTCAACGCTTGTGGAAGCCGAGATCATTGATGAACTGGCCAGAGAGGCCGGTGTGGAAGAAGAGGTTTCCAGACTGACAGAGAAGGCGATGAAAGGAGAAATTGGGTTTAAAGAAGCCCTTGAGGAGAGAGTCAGGCTTTTAAAGGGGTTGCCGGTGGAAGTTCTTGAGAAGATATATTCAAGAATAAAGCTCACAGAAGGTGCCAAAGAACTTATAAGGAGTTTAAAAGGTGCTGGCTACAAAATTGCGGTGGTGAGCGGAGGCTTCAGCTATTTTACCGACAGACTCAAGGAGGAGCTCGGTCTTGATTATGCTTTTGGAAACGAACTTGAAATAGAAAACGGAAGACTCACGGGCAGAGTTAAGGGGAGAATCATTGATGCTAAAGAAAAAGCGAGGATAGTGGAAGAGATAGCAAAAAAGGAAGGCATCAGTCCTGAAAACGTTGTTGCTGTGGGAGATGGTGCTAATGACAGGCTTATGATAGAAAAAGCCGGACTTGGCATAGCTTTCAATGCCAAGGAGGTGCTGAAGGAGGTGGCGGACGGAAGCATTTCAAAGGAGAATTTTGTTGGCCTCGCGAGCGTTCTCAGACTGCCTGCAGAGTTTAAAAAGAGGATTTAGATGAAGGTAATCCTTTTTATTTACCTTGTTGCTCTCGGAGTGAAGGCTTATGCCTACCACGTTTCGGGATTTACCGCAATACTTGGTGATGTTTTTCATTCAGTAATTGACATAAGCATGATTTTAATTCTCATCTTCTCCGAAAGATTTTCGAGAAGGGCGGGGGACAAAACCCACCCTTTCGGTCACGGACTGGCGAAGAATGTTGCATCACTTGCGGTTGGTGTTGGATTTATAACTTTCATGTTTTTTGAGCTGATGAAAGAGGGTATTCTGAAAATTGTAAATCCATCTGCAGAATACCGGAACTTCGAGGTTGCCATATCTGCTGAAATTGTTGTTTTGCTTCTCCTCCTCTTAGCTGCAGGTATATCTGCAAGGAGAAGTGGAATCCTGAACAGAACACTGCTTGTTGAAAGCCTGAATGACTCTCTCTCCACTGTGGCAGCAATTATGGGCGTGTTTCTTGTCTGGGCCGGATACGTCATCTTTGACGGTGTTGCAACAATTTTGATTGCCTTAATAATTCTCTATAACTCTGTTAAGCTTGTTAAGGAAAATGCAAAGGTGCTGCTCGGAATGTCTCCAACTGATGAGTTCTACAAAAGCGTTGAGAATACGTGTCTGAAGATAGACAGGGTTAATGGAATTCATGACATGGTCGGGATTTACACGGGAGAAAATTCAATTCACCTCGACATGCATGTCACTGTTGATGGAAGTATGACCGTAAAAGAGGCTGATAAACTTTCTTTTGAGATTGCTCGGGCTGTAATGGATAGACATCCTGAAGTTAAGCACGTTTCAATCCACTTCTGCCCGCATCACGGGGAAAGAAGAAAAATATATGCATCTGAAGACGTTTCCGACAGAAGAAAATGAATAAATGATTCTACCCCAGAAATCTCTCCAGTCTGCTCAGGAATTCTGAAATCCTCTCTCTTGAGGTGGCGTAACTCAGTCTCACCCAGCTTTTGTATGCAACACCAAAGGCTGAACCGGGAGTCAGAGCTACGTACTCTCTCTTCAGAATTTCCTCACAGAACTCGTTGCTGTCCCTTCTGACATCCATGAATATGTAGAACGCTCCCTTAGGTGGTGCGTAGGCTATTCCGAGCTCGTCAAGCTTTTTCATTATCATGTCCCTTCTCGCCCTGAACTCCTCAACAACTTCATCTATAAAACTCTGGTCGCCCTTTAATGCCGCAACTCCCGCATACTGGACAAAGGATGAAGGGTGGCTCACAGAATGACTCTGCATGCGGTCCATCAGCTTTATTATCCATTCTGGAGCAGCAGCATACCCAAGTCTCCAGCCAGTCATTGAGTAAGTCTTGGAGAAGCCGTTGATGGTTATGGTTCTCTCAAGCATTCCGTCCATCGCCGCAAGGCTGTAATGCTTACCTTCAAAGATAATTTTCTCGTATATCTCATCCGCCATCACAAGCAGATCCCTGTCAACTGCGATGTCCCTCACCTTCTTCAGAAACTCTTCTGGATAAACAACACCGAGCGGGTTGCTTGGGGTGTTTATGACTATCATCTTCGTTTTTGAGGTTATGTAGTCCTCTATCGGGGCATCTTCGAAACCTTTTTCGTGCGGCACCCAGACAGGTTTTGCTCCTGCCATCAGAATGCATGCCTCGTAACTCACCCAAGATGGGTCGAGCAGTATTACCTCGTCACCTTCCTGAAGTAAGCACATCATTGCCTCAAAAATTGCATACTTCGCTCCGGGGGTTACGATTATGTTATCAGCTTTTACATCAATTCCGTTCTCATTTCTGAGCTTCTCGGCTATAGCATCCAACAGTTCAGGAACGCCTCTTGTTGGGGTGTAGAAAACCTTCCCTTCTTTCATTGCCTTATAAGCAGCCTCAATGATGAAATCCGGAGTGGGGAAGTCGGGCTCCCCAACGCTCATGTCAACTACATCCTTCCCCTCTTTTTTCAGCAACTTAGCCATCGTTGACACTCTGAGCGTTGCGGAAGGCTGAACCACCTCAATTCTGTTAGCTCCTCTCTGCATCATACTCTCTCAGCCTCCTTACGAGCTTGACTGCAGCCTCAACAGCCCTCTTGGCGTAGTCCACTCTCTCTGCAGCTGCAATTCTACCCATTCCGGGCCCGCTTATGCCGAGAGTTACGGGTTTTCCGTATTCAAGACTCAGGTCCATTATTTTCCTTGCAGCATGCTGGGCGACAATTTCGTCATGCTCGGTTTCCCCTTCAATAACACATCCTATCGCAACAACAGCATCAACTCTCCCCTTTTCAAGCATTTTCTTTACGGCAATGGGAATGTCGAAAGTGCCGGGCACTCTGATAACCTCGCTAACTTCCGCCCCCAAAAATTCAGCATGCTCTTTACCAAGAATCTCCATCATGTATGTGATGTCTCTGTTGAATTCGGCAACGACCATTCCAAGCCTGACTTTCTCCATTTGAAACCACCTGTCATGAATCTTATTGGGTTATATAAATTATTGCACCGGCATTCTGTCACGGATAATAGAAATTCAAAAAATTTTAAAATCCTCTGCGAAAATTTCGAACATGGTAAGACTCGATTTCATCAAAACCTTTATAGAAGTCGTCGAGTCAGGAAGCTTGAAAAAGGCTGCAAAGAACCTTGGAATGTCTGTAAGCTCTGTGAGTTTTCAGATTAACTCCATAGAATCGTTCTACGGTGCAAAATTGCTTGAAAGGGGTACAAACGGTGTAAAGCTGACCGATGAGGGTAAAATTGCGATCAAGAACATGAAATCCATTCTTAGCAGCGTTGAGGAAACAAAGAAGCTGATTTCGAACCTTAGAGGGGACAGGATAACCATTGCATCCGGAATGGTTGGATTGAACCTTGTTCATGCAATTCAAATACTGCTTAAATCCAGCTACCCGCAGCTTGAGGTTAATGTTGCTCTAAAGGGGGCGCATGAGTGTGTTAGAGGTGTTTTAAGCGGTGATTTTGATTTCGCCATAGCAGGAGATCTTCTGGATGAACACCTGGAGTTAGACAGGCTCAACTACGATATTCTCGGCAAAGATCACCTCGTTTTGATAATCCCCCCGACCCACGAGCTTGCCAGAAAAACTGCTGTAACACTTGAGGACATTACGAAATATCCGATAATTATGCTTGATGACAGCTATGGAATTACAACAAGCACGAAAAAAAATCTGATAGCAAGCGGTTTGAAGCTAAATGAGCTGAAAATAGCTTATACGGTTAGCGATTTTTATTCAAAGATAAATGCAGTCAGCAGCGGTATTGGAATAGCCATAACTTCATTCATCGCTGCCTGCAGAGCGTGTGAGGTTGGCCTAATCAAGATGAGGAAAATTGAAGGTTTCAGATCTGAGAGGGATATTTATCTTGTCTCCTCCAAGCTTTCTCTGGAGAGCAAAAAGATGAAAGAATACTACGAGTTCATTCTGAACAAGGGGAGACAGCTTTTCGAAGATTTTGCAGTGCAGTGCAAGTGTTTCTAATGACTTTTAAATTTCGAAAATTTTGAAAAAGATTTCGACCCGTCTCATTTATCAATTAAAAAATGCTCCTTTTTGAACACAATTTCTTAAAAGCTTTAACTTTTAATTAAAAACCTGTTTTCGGCAGGCAAAAACTCCGAAATTTCAAAATTTTTAGAAACACATTTAGAAAATTTCGAAAAACTTAAAAAGTTGCCGGTTCAGCAGCGTTATGATGCAGGAAGTTGTGCTGGATTCGGAAACCCTTCTTGACGACAGGAAGTTTGCAGAAGCAATGCTGCTGAAGAGGGATAAGCGGGGGTTGAGCAAGGCAGACATGGTCTTCATTCTGAGAAATCTGCTGAAGCTGAAGTACTATCCGGTAGCCGTGAAATTCTTCTACGATGATGATGAGATTGAGAGGTTCAGAGCGGAGCATGAATACCTTGTAGCATGCAATCCCTTTACCTTCTGCCATTTCTCTGCAGCATCAAGGCAGCGCGGGGATGTACTGCTTGGAGACAAAAGAACTCTTGGATGCAGCAACGCTCGATATCTGTTTGGCTGGAAAGATTTGGATGAGCAGGAGATCAAGAGCCACTTAAAGTACGTGAGAGACAGAGAACAGGCGGAGAAGTTCGTGAAGACAAAACCGAGACTTCCTGAGGGGTTGAGAGCTTTTGCAACAGCACCACTGCACAAGGCAAAGTTTGAACCGGATTTGATTCACATAATCTGCGACGTTCTGCAGAGCTACCACATCTACAACGACTGGGCTTCAGCAATGGATGTGCATCCGGTTCAGCCAAATCTGATGATGAACTCAGCAGTCTGCGGTGGGGCTGTGTGGACTTACAACAGCAGAAAGATCAACATTGTGCCGATGTGCAGCGGCAGCTACACTGCAGGCAAGACCGAGCAGGGGGAGATCAACGTCTACATTCCATGGGAACAGTTTGAACCAACTATAGTCAGACTTCTTGAGAGAACGGCAGAGTACGGTGGAGCAAGCTACCCAAGAACTGGCGAAACTTATCCGGGGTTCAATGTATGCAAGCTCTGCAACTTCCTGATCTTCAGAAAACCCAAAGATAATGAGTAGGGGGTGATGCTGTTTGGTGGAAGTAGTATGGATGGAGATAGCTGGAGAAACGATTAAAATTAATGCAGTAATTTATCTGCTCTGGTGTATCTGGGTTGGCTGGATTTTCTCAACTGTTGGAGCATTTGGGGGCATTATGGCTGGTGTTGGACATATTTCAGTTCTCGGCCTTGGCGACTGGGCGAGCAAGCTGAAAGGTAAGAGCATAAGCATTGGAATGTACAATGAAGCCGGCAAGTATCTGACAGATCACATAAGACTATCAAACACTGCAATAACATGGCTTACCTCACTTTCGAGCACAATAAACTGGTACACGCAGAAAAGACTTGTCTGGCCGGCTGCCATTGCAATGGGTCTTGGGATGATCATGGGTGCGCAGGTTGCAGTCTGGGGAACCGGAGGGAAGCTGGGAGTTGCTCTCTACGTGGGTCTCTTCGGTCTCCTCACTTGGGCCGTTGCCTTTTACATGTTCTATCAAATAACTCCCAGAGCCAAAGCATCAAAATCCAAGGGAAGGGAGGCTGCAAAGAGGTTTCAGGAAAGAGTCGAGCAGCTCAGAAAGAGCGGTAGACTGCACGAGCTTGAGGGTATAACCAACGTTAAGTATTCCCTCAGCAAGGTAGAGTTTGAGTTCTTCGGTGAGCACTTTGTGGCGAAAAACTACGTACCACTCCTGTTCGGATTTCTCATCGGATTCGTATCCGCATTGATTGGAGTTGGTGGAGGGTTCATGGTCGTCCCGTTCTTCACGGCTCTTGGCTGGCCGATGTACATCACTCCAGCAGTGTCATCTCTGGTGGTATTTCTCAATCAGTGTTCAGCCCTCGCCGGATGGTTTGCGAGAGGTGTTCAGTTTGTTTGGCCACTCGTGATTGGCTGGGCCGGAATTCTGATAGGCACTTACATCGGTCCAAGGACGCAGAAGTATCTGCCAATGGATACACTGTTTGCACTGTTCGGTGCTCTTGCATTCTATGTTGGGCTGAAATACGTCGCGTTGGGTTTCTTCGGAATAAAACTCCCACCGTAAGCATGAATCCACCCTTTCTTTACTTTTTTATTGCAGTTACTGCAGCTGCCGTTGTATTCACCGGGTACCTGCAGTCTTTAGTGCTCAAAAAGTTCTTTAGAGGGTTTGTGGAGGAGACCAAGAGAATAGAAGCCGAGCTGAATGAATATTACGCCCTTTCAATTCTTGCAATAGCGATGAATGACAGAGAAGCTTACGAGGGATTTC
>CAZZLE010000177.1:0-6041 GCA_964654595.1 uncultured archaeon
CGGGAGCTTTCCAACAGTGTTTTTGAGCATCATCGTTGCTATCACGATCCTTGGTCTCTTGCTCCTCTGTTCTGTGATGAGTTTTATGTTCTCTTTCAGCTTTTCAAGACTGTACCCTCTAATCCACATGTGCTCTCCAGCAACAGCACTGGCTACTGATACAGCAAGAAGATCAAGTTTAAGGATCTCCTCAAGATGCCTATCGATGAGAATACCGTTGGTTGTCAACCCAACCCTGCAGTGCTCTCTGGCAACATCAATCATCTCCCCAATTTTCGGATTGAGCAAAGGCTCTCCCCATCCCTGAAGATGTGCGTAGCGGAACTTTTTGAAGGGTATGGACTCAAAAACCTTCATCTCCATATCCTTTGCAATCCATTTATCACCGAAAACGGATTTAGGGCACATCAGGCAGTTGAGCTGGCATCTTGATGAAACCTCAACCTGTACAAATCCTAATTTTCTCATGACCCACTGTAGAGGCTGAACACTTAACATATTTTCGATGGAAAAGATTTAAATTTTGGTATTACTAATTTTTTCATGCCCGAGTTTGAAATGTACGGCAGATACGTTGACAGAGAATACAAACCCGATTTCAATAACGATGTTGTTGCCGTTTTCCGGATCAAACCTGCTGAAGGGTTTAGTATTGATGATGTTGCCGGTGCAGTGGCTGCTGAAAGCAGCACTGGAACGTGGACAACCCTTTACAGCTGGTATGATGAAGGAAGGGTGGAGAAGCTATCCGCCAAAGCTTACGATTTTTACAATACCGGTGATGGTTCGTGGGTTGTAAAGATAGCCTATCCAGCTGAACTTTTTGAGGCCAAAAACCTTCCAGGTCTGCTTGCTTCAGTGGCAGGAAACGTTTTCGGGATGAGAAGGGTGGAAGGTTTGAGGCTGGAGGACATTTACTTACCAGAAAAGTTCCTGAAGGATTTTAAGGGTCCGGAAATGGGAAAGGATGGAGTTAAGAAGATTTTTGAAGTGGAGAATCGCCCGATTGTTGGGACGGTGCCAAAACCAAAGGTTGGATATTCTGCGGAAGAGGTGGAAAAACTCGCCTACGATCTTCTCATGGGGGGACTGGATTACGTAAAGGATGACGAGAATCTCACAAGTCCAGAATACTGCAGATTCGAAGATAGGGCAAGCAGAATCATGAAGGTTATAGAAAAGGTGGAAAATGAAACTGGTGAGAAGAAGGCCTGGTTTGCAAATATAACTGCAGATTTAAGGGAGATGGAGAAAAGGCTGAAGCTCGTTGCAGAGCTTGGCAATCCCTACGTTATGGTTGATGTTGTTGTCACGGGCTGGGGGGCACTGGAGTACATAAGAGACCTCGCCTCCGATTATGGTCTGGCAGTTCACGGACACAGAGCCATGCACGCTGCATTCACGAGAAACGCATACCACGGCATTTCGATGTTCGTTCTCGCCAAGCTTTACCGCATTACCGGACTAGACCAGCTCCACATCGGCACCGCTGGTGCTGGAAAGCTTGAGGGAAAGAAGTGGGAAACCATGCAGAATGCAAGGGTTTTGAGCGAAGCAGTTTACATTCCCGACAGCAGCGATGTTTTCCACCTCAAACAGGATTTTTACCACATAAAACCAGCAATGCCCGTGTCTTCTGGAGGTCTTCACCCCGGAAACCTTGAGCCCGTGATTGAAGCTCTTGGTTCTGAAATAGTCCTTCAGGTCGGAGGAGGAGTTCTCGGACACCCTGATGGAGCCTTAGCCGGTGCAAGAGCTTTGAGACAGGCTCTGGATGCAGTAATGAATGGAATTCCGCTTGAAGAGTATGCAAAGAAACACAGAGAGCTTTCAAGAGCTCTGGAAAAGTGGGGAAGGGTAAGGCCCGTTTGAATTTTCTTATTAACTTTCCGGGATTTGCATCAGTTCTGGATTTAGCAATTGCCTATATCATAGCCAAAATATTTTCTTAAACACTTTATCATAATTGAATCCGAAAGACTTAAATATTATAATGTCGGACAATTGATACCGAGTTGAGGACAAAAATCGGACATGTGGAGACAGATGTCCCCCACACGTCCGCCGATGTAGGGCATCGTTTCCGGTGGAAGTATGCCAACAACGAGAAAGGTAAGCATAAGGCTCACGGAAAAGTATTACAACAAGCTCGAACTCCTCGTCGAGAGCGGGGAGTTCACTTCAGTCAGCGAAGCTCTCAGAGAGGCAGTAAAGCTCCTTCTCGATAAATACAAGGACCATCTCGAAAGTATTGCTAAAATGGATACTTACCGTTAGGAGGTTGTTTGTTATGAAAAGTATTGTGAGTAAAGCCCAGCAGTATTTGGAGCAGGAAAGAAACAGCAAGTTTGGTGAGGAAATAAAGGACTTCGAGACGCCGAAGATTGTTGTGGTTGGTTGTGGAGGGAGTGGAAACAACACGGTCCACAGACTGTCCACAATGGGTGTGGAGAGTGCCATAACCATTGCAATTAACACCGACAAACAGCAGCTTTTAAGAACTAAAGCAGATAAGAGGGTTTTGATTGGAAGGAGTATTACGAGAGGTCTTGGAGCTGGAGGGTATCCTGAAATTGGCAGAAAGGCTGCTGAACTTGCCAGGAGCACTCTTGAAGAGCTTCTCTGCGATTCTGATATGGTTTTCGTATGTGCGGGTATGGGAGGTGGTACGGGAACGGGTTCAGCTCCTGTTGTTGCGGATGTAGCCAAGAAGCAGGGAGCAATAGTAATCGGTTTTGCCCAGATGCCTTTCAGAGTTGAAAGGGCAAGAATTCAGAAGGCCTTAGAGGGTCTGGAAGAGTTGAAAGAAGTCTGCGATACGGTTGTCGTTCTTGACAATAACAAGCTGCTTGAATACTATCCGAACCTTCCGATAGATGCTGCTTTCAGTGTAATGGACCAGCTGATAGCTGAAACAATAAAAGGAATTTCCGACACTATAACAATCCCGTCTCTGGTAAATATTGACTTTGCAGATGTGAAGGCTATAATGGGACATGGTGGAGTTGCCGTGATGCTTGTGGGAGAGGCAAAGGCTCAGGACAAAGCCAATGCGGTTGTTAGAGACTGCTTATCCCATCCGCTTCTCGATATTGACTACAGGGGAGCAACCGGAGCGCTTGTGCACATTTCCGGTGGGCATGATTTGACGCTTAAAGAGGCTGAGGAGATCATCAGAAACCTCACGTTCGAGATAGATGACAACGCAAATGTCATCTGGGGTGCAAGAATCGATAAGGAGTTTGAGGGTTTTGTCAGAGTTGTTTCAATAATGACGGGAATAAAAGACAGAGATTTTGTTGGTTCTTTTAATTATGAGACGTTACCTAAAAAGCAAAAATTAAGAGATATCAGAACTGAAAGCAGAAACAACGGAGAAACAAGAAAGAAGCTGGATCTTTCAGAATCTGCCATTTATAAAAGGGAGAAACATAGAGTTTCGATTCCCATAATCGACAGGCTTTAAAAACAATTTTCCCTATTTTTTGCATGATAGTTGAGGTCTCTGCAGTGCCTGTAGGTGTAGGAGAATCTCTGAGCGGTTTCGTTGCAAAGGTTATTGAGGTTCTGAAGAAGGAGAACATCGAGTACTTCCTGAGCCCCATGGGTACTTCTTTTGAGGTAGAGAGTTTTGTCAGATTAGCCGAAATTCTTGAGAAGATAGACAGAACGCTATTCGAAGCGGGTTCTCCGAGAAATTATTATGTGATCAAAATAGACAGCAGAGCGAAGGGTGGCAGAATGAGCGAGAAAATAAGGTCGGTTGAAGAAAAGCTGAAGCAATAAGTAATTTAATCCTTTCAGCAACTGTCCAAAGTGCTGATCAAAGTTGGAGGAAGCGTTGCAGAAAAACTTGAAGAAGTCTTTGAATCTCTCAGAAACCTGCAGAGAGTCTACGTTATTCCAGGGGGATGGATTTTTGCCGATTTAGTGAGGAAGATCGATTCAGATAAGAAACTCAGTCCGTCAACCTCACACTGGATGGCAATTACAGCAATGAACGCCTATGGATACTACATGGCTGAAACTGCCAGAAAATTTGGATTTGAACTCCTTGAACCCGAAAATTTCGAACTGCCAGAAAAAAAGGCCGTTATACTTCCCTACAATTTGCTGAGAAAGTTTGATGAACTTCCGCATTCCTGGGAGGTAACTTCTGACAGCATTGCGGTATGGATGGCAGCAAAGCTCAGGTTTGGCGAGGTTCTGAAAGTTACAGCTGCTGGAGGGATTGCCGGGGAGGATGGAGAGCTCAAGGAAACCGTAAAGGCTTCAGAATTAAGAACTGATGTCGTTGACAGCTTCACTCCAAAGCTGCTGGTAAAATATGGAATTAATATGTTTGTTTGCTCCCCGGATGAGCTAAAAAATTATATATTGAGAGGAAGAGCCAGAGGCACGCTGATAACTGGGAGGTGAGCGTGATGGATATAGCAAGATGTGTAAGCTGCGGAGCTGTACTTGTGGGTGCCAATTATGTTGCATTCCCCTGCCCGGAGTGTGGAGAGACAATTTACCGCTGTAAGAAATGTAGAAGGTTAAGCAATCCTTACGTTTGTGAAAATTGCGGTTTTGAAGGGCCATAGAGGTGATAAGATGGGAAAGGTGATGATGAAGATAAGGGTAATGCCGGCTGATGTGGATGTTAACCTTGAAGAGGTGCTGGAGAGGATCAAGAGTATTCAGTTCGAGGGTGTTGAACTCAGAGATTCGGCAATTCAGCCAATAGCATTCGGTCTGAAAGCAATTGTTTTGATGACAGTCATGCCGGATGCAGAGGGCATCGGGGACAGATATGTGGAAGAAATCGGGAAAATCGAAGGAGTGGAAAGTGTAGAAATAGAGGATATGGAGCTTTTATGAGACCTATCAGAATAGTAGCCCCTCCCCTCGCGGCGAATTGCTTTCTTATCCTCGACAAGAAGAGAGCTCTGATAGATGTGGGGGGAGATGTGCAGTTCATAATCAATGCCCTGAGAAAATATATTGATCCAAAAGAACTTGATTATATCATTCTCACCCACTCCCACTACGACCACGCTGCTGCTGCAGGTCATTTCAAGGGAATATCCAGGATTTTGATCCATAAAGATGAGTATTCACTGCTGAAAGCTCAGGGCTTCACATCCTTCATGTTTGGAGTTACCTTCAAAGAATTTGAGCCGGACATAATGCTTGAAGGCGGAGAAGTGATCGAGCTTGGAGAACTTTCCTTAGAGGTAATACACACTCCCGGTCATTCCCCCGGAAGTATATGCCTTTACGAACCCGAAAGGAAGTGGCTGTTCAGCGGAGACACTGTATTTGCCTACGGAAGCTTTGGAAGGGTTGATTTACCTGGTGGAAGTGCGAGAGAATTGATAAAATCACTTGAAAGACTTTCAAAGCTTGATGTCGAGAACCTTTATCCCGGACATGAAGATGTTGTTGAGGGAAATGCGGCAAGCCACATTGCCAAATCCCTCAGAATAGCTAAGATGTTTCTGTGACAGTGAGGCATAAGGTATTTGCGTTTCTCCAAATCATTTATCAGAGTCCATGACGTAAACAAAATTCCTTAACAACTCTACTGCCTTCATAATTGGCTTCTCCATGAGATTTTCGGGGATATCCTGCATTTTATGCCAGTTGTAGGGTGCACCATCCCTGGCAGAGAGTCCAAAGACAGAAACCGCATTCCCTGCAAAGCTTATGGATGAACTCGAAAAGGTTGTTTTCCATGTTTAATTTTACAAGTTCAAATTAAAAAGTTAACCGCAAAAGCATTATCAATGATTAGCGCTACTAACATCATGCTCAAAATAGCAACATTCAATGTTAACTCAATCAGAAGCAGACTTCACATCGTCATTCCATGGCTTAAGGAGAACAGGCCGGATATTTTGTGCATGCAGGAGACCAAGGTTGAAAACAGAAGGTTTCCTGAGGCAGAATTTCACCGCATCGGATATCACGTAATTTTCAGCGGAAGCAAGGGAAGAAACGGGGTTGCAATTGCCTCACTTGAAGAACCTGAAAACATTTCTTTTGGTCTTGATTCC
>CAZZLE010000178.1:0-5165 GCA_964654595.1 uncultured archaeon
GATATTTTTTTGCTTATGTACATGTAAACAACATCCTCATCACATTCCACGTTTCTCATTAAGTACTGCTTTGCCGGAGAGATCTCAGGCTTAGGCATACCCAGTGCTTTTGCAATTTTTGAATTCGGGCCGTCGGAAGCAACGTAAACTTTAGCCTCAATTTCCCCATCCTCAAGAATGAGCTTTCCGTCTCTGAAGTCCCTTATCCTTCTTTTGAGCATAACTCTGTGCCCGCTCTCCTTAGCAACTGTCTGAATCATCTCATCTCTCCTGACAACATGAAACTCAAAATCAATCTCGAAAGTTTTCCCGCCGGGTAGAACAAAGTGAACCTGCTTTGTAAGATTGCTCTCAAATCTTTTCGGAATGTCGAAAATGCTGTAATCATCAAGGTCGGGAAGAAGAATTCTCATCTCTTTTTTTGTCGGGATTATTTCTCCGCATTCCACAGGATAACCGAGCTTTTCCCTCCTGTCAATTCCAACGACCTCGAGGGATTTTCTTAACCCTCTCAGGGCAAAAGCACCTGCAATGCCAATTCCTGCAACGACAACGTCCATGTTCAAGGTTGCATCAAATTTTTAAAGTTTTCACCGAAATGGATGTATGGAAAAGCTTGCCGCAAAGGTGCTGGATAACTTTGATTTACTCAAAAAAATGCTGAGGAGCAGAGCAGAATGTGGAGAGAATGAAATCACAATTTACGATGACCCCATCACGATAGTTGTCAGGAGAGAGAGGATCGACTTTTATGTTGGGGAGGAGTTCCACGGCAGCGTTGGGAGGAATTTCTGCAATATAAGTGAAACTGTGAGAGAAGAGGCAAGGCTGTGGCTTGAGGGGCTGGCCGGAATGAAGTTCAAGAGGTATGCGGTGAGAAAGTGATGTACGACTTTCCACCCTTCCGCCCTCCAAGTGAGGCGGGAAGCTATCTGGTTAGGGCCGTCAGAGGATGCAACTGGAACAGATGTGCCTTCTGTGGGATGTACAAGGGAGTGAGGTTTGAGATCAGAAAGAAAGAGGAAGTGTTCAGAGACATAGACAACATTCCAAAATACTTCCCCTTTTCCAGAACTGCATTCATCGGGGACTCCAATCCACTTATCCACCACGATATAGCCGAGATTGTCAGATATCTGAGAGAAAAAAGAAGAGAGGTTGAAAGGGTTACAGCCTATGCAAGAATAAAAACCATTGCTAAAATGCCTGAAAGCAGGTTGAGAGAGATTAAGGAGGCTGGCCTGACAAGGCTCCACATGGGTCTGGAGAGCGGAGACAGGGAAGTTTTAGAGCTCGTAAAGAAAGGGATAAAGCCGGAAGATGCAATTGAAGCTGGCAGGAAAGCGGGAAAGTTCTTCGAAGTTACATACTACATCATGACCGGCCTGGGTGGAAAGGAGAGGAGTGAAAGGCATGCTATCAACACTGCAGAGGTTATTAATGAGGCAAAACCGACATTTGTGAGGGTGAGAAATCTGACTGTTATCGAAGGTACTGAAATTGAGAAACTGATTGGAAAGGGGATAACGCTGCTGAACGCGAGAGAACAGCTCGAAGAATTAAGGATGCTGATTGAGGGTATAAAGGTTGAAACACTCTTAACTTGCGATCACGTCTCGAACTATCTATTTACAAAAAACGGACCGATATTCTTTGGAGTTCACGGCAGATTGCCTGAGGAGAAGGAGCAAATGCTTGAGCAGATTGACAGTACATTGAAAACTGTAGAAATTCTCGAAGAGAGTGGAGAAAAAGTTTACACGAGCAACGATATGCACAGAATGGGTTTAATAACCCTTTAACCTTTAACCACCACTTACCGGAGGAAATACCGCAACCTCATCATCATCTTTTAAAGGGTAGCTTAGTTCTCCACGAATATTCCTGCCATTAACCATCACGTTAACGTAATCTCTAAGCACCCCCTTCTCATAAAACAGCATTTCAAGTTTCGGGAACATCTTGGTTAGCTTTTCCAGCAGCTCTCCTACATTGCTCGCCTCAACTTCCATCTCCCTAACTCCAGCAGCCTCTCTGAAGTTTGCAAAAAGCTTAACCCTTACCATACTCCTCAACAAACTCCTTTATCCTGTCCATAGCCTCCTTCAGCTTTTCAAATTTAACAGCGTAGGCAATTCTGATGTGTCCTTCTCCGCACTCCCCAAAGGCATTGCCAGGAACAACTGCAACGTTCTTTTTCATCAGCAACCCTTCAGCAAACTCCTCGCTTGACATCCCGGTTGAAGATATCTTTGGAAAGGCGTAAAACGCCCCTTCAGGTTTCTTAATTTCAAAAATCTCACTCAATCTCTTTACAACAAAATTCCTTCTTCTCATATACTCTGCTCTCATTCTGTCCACTTCATCCAGACACTTTAAAGCTTCAATTGCACCAATCTGCCCTGTGATTGGAGCACAGAGCATGCAGTACTGATGGATTTTGAGCATTCCGGCAAAGATGTCCGGAGGGGCAATGACGTAGCCAACTCTCAATCCTGTCATTGAAAAAGCCTTAGAGAAGCCGTTAAATATCACAACTCTGTCCTCCATCCCGTTCAGAGCAGCTAAAGACACGTGCCTTCCTGTGTAAGTCAGCTCCGCATAAATTTCATCCGAGAGAACAATCAGGTCAAGCTCGTTGACAGCATCTGCAATCTCCTCAAGCTCTTTTTTTGAGTAGCTGACTCCGGTAGGGTTTGCGGGATAGTTTAGAACGAGAACCTTTGCCCCCGCTTCTTTATAGCCCATCAGCATGTCGTAGTTCAGCTTAAAGTCCGGGACAGTTGGAATTGTAACCGCTTCTCCCCCACATATCTCCACAAGTGGTTTGTAGCTCACGTAGCATGGTTCAGGGATCAGAGCCACATCTCCGGGTTCAATCAGTGTCCTTATTGCCAGATCCACCCCCTCACTTACACCGGATGTTACTATGATCTGCTCCGGCATTGTAGTGACCCCAAATCTTGTGTAGTACTCCGCAATCCCCTCTCTCAGCTCAGGAAGTCCGACGTTTGAAGTGTAGGATGTATAGCCTTTCTCGAGGGAGTATATCATCTCCTCCCTCACTCTCCAAGGCACCGGGAAATCCGGCTCACCGACCCCGAGGCTGATCACGTCATCCCTTCCAACCACTAAGTCGAAGAAACGTCTGATTCCGGATGGCTTCAGCTCCTCAACCCTTCTTGCAACTCTACGGGACAAGGGCAAGCCTCCTGTCTTCTTCTTCTTCAAACAGGTTCACACCCTCCTCCTTGTATGTTCTGAGCACGAAATGTGTAAATGTGTCTCTTACTTCGGGAATTGTAGATATTTTTTCAGCGACGAAAAAAGCTATGTCCTTCAAACTCTTTCCCTTCACGACAACCTGAAAATCGTATTCCCCGCTCACAAGCCGGACAGCATGCACTTCAGAGAACTTCGCAATTCTTTTCGCAATGTCATCGTATCCTTTCTCTCTCGTCAGAGAGACTTTAACGTTTATGATGGCGTAAACAAAATCATCCTGAACCTTCTCCCAGTCAACAATGGCCTTGTACTTCAGAATGATGCCTTCTTTCTCGAATTTCTTTATTATTTCTCTAACCCTATCAACCGGAAGAGCCAGAACCTCAGCTACTTCCTCATCTTTCATTCTCGCATTTTCTTCAAGGAGCCTGAGGACTTCAAACTCGACACTTTCCACGTTGCAGCTTCGAAGTGATTGTATTTAAAGTTACCCCCAGAACAAAATTTTATATATGGCAGTGAGAATTATTTAGAGATGCGTGAAACGGTCAAATTGATTGAAGTTGCCAGGGAACTTCCCGTTTCGAGAAAGGACGTGCAGATGCTTCTTTTGCTTTTATTTTGTGGTCTCTTTGCATATCTGGCAAATCTCGCTGATCCTGCCCTTGAACCACTGTTTCTGGCACTGACATTCGGCATAATAGCCGGAAATCTTCAGAAAGATGAGAATAAGAAGATGATAGCTGAGAAATACATCCCCCTTCTTCTCCCGGTTGGAATAACGCTGTATGGTGTAAACATTAACATTCCTTACTTGGGTGAATTTCTTCCTGAGGTTGTGGCTGCAACTCTCATCTCTGCCACCTTAATCTTTTTGGCAGTTTTCTGGATTTCAACCCGCTTGAAACTCAGCAGGCAGATGTCAATACTGCTTGCATGCGGGAGTGGAATTTGTGGAGTTTCGGCAATAGCAATTATTTCTCCACTGATAAAACCAAAAAAGGAGGAATTTTCAGCGGCAATTATGATAATAACAGCAGTAGGACTTACAGGAGCGATAATCTATCCAGCTTTGGCCCTCCTCTCCAACATGTCTCCTGACGAATTTGCAGTTCTATCTGGAGCAACGCTTCATCAAACCGGGATCGTAAAAATCTCCTCCCAGCTTTTTGGTATTGAAGAAGAAGCCCTCGCAATAAAGGGGATAAGGATTGCAATGATAGCCCTTGTCGTTCTGATTCTTTCCATCTTGTACTCGGAGAGCAGGTTTTATGTCCCATGGTACATTGTCAGCTTTCTTGGAATGGCTTTATTTTCATCAACGTACCTTCCGGGTGAAATCGTTCAGACTCTGAGACCTCTGGCCACGCTGATGTTTGCAACAACTCTCGCAGCCATTGGTTACACAGTAAGCGTGGGGAGAGTTAAGAGAGTCGGCGTTAAACCACTGATAGCTGCCTATGCGGGCTGGATGGTAGGAGTGGCGTTTATGATGCTCCTGATTGGAGGTAGAGTTTTATGAAGGCTTTCACAAAATTTTTGCTGCTTTTTACAATCATATCTGCCATCTCCCTTGTTTTCGGAATCTCGTTGGTGGAGGTTGGTGTTAACCTCTCTTACTATATCTATGTATTTATCATTGTTCTCATCATCTCTCTTTTCTTTGCAGGCAGTATTCTCGAACCGGTTGAGGAGCTTAGAGATGCTATTCAGAGTGCTGTAAAAGGAGAGATGAAGAAGGTAACGCCCAAATCAGCTGATGAATTTGGAGAACTTGCCTCAGCGTTTAACTGGATGATAGAAGAACTTGCAAGAGAAAAAGAGTTGCTTGAGGAAAGTGAAAGAAGGTTCAGAAGTATTTTGGAAGAACTTGACGGATGGTATTTCGAGCTTGACGGCCATCACAGAATTATCTTTACAGCCCCAAATTTTAAAAACAA
>CAZZLE010000179.1:0-11689 GCA_964654595.1 uncultured archaeon
GGCTTTTAATGATCAAACCTCCTTATTCCCCTTCTGACGTGCTCCATGATGTCTGAAGTGATGTAATCCAGAACCGTTCCCTTAGCCTCAAGAATGCGCATATAGTCAACTATTTCTTTATATTCTCCTCCAGCAATGGCATTTGCGATGATTGCAGCCCCCTGAGCGGATTGTTTTCCTTTACCAAAGCCTCCAAGCAATTTGACCTCCTTCTCCCCCTCCCTCAGTTTTCTCAGCATCTCGGGAGCAAATCTGCCTGAGAGAACGTAAAAATCAGCATCTACAGAAACCTCCATTGCTTTTATCCCCTTCATCACGAACTCTGAGAGTATGTTGATAACATCCCTATCCCCGAGCTTCCAGTCCTCAGCAAAACTCTTAATTCCACCCCTGAATATCAGCTTCTTTGGAAACTCACCGATTAGGTAAGCTAACTCAGCATCCATTGCTCCAAGAGAGGAATATCCGGGAAATGAGGTTGTTCCACCCATTCCATCTACAATTCTGCCATTCCTTACTGCAATAAAAGCATTGAACCCTTCTCCCACTTCAGCAAGGATGAAATTGAGTTTTGTCAGTTCCTCCTCCTCGCTCAGTTTTGCTACAGCCAGAACCGCGGAGCAGAGCTTGTCTGCGGTTCCAATGTCAATTCTGTTCATCTTTCTCCATGGAGGCACTGTCGGGAGATGTATCACGGCAGGAATGGTGTAAAGGTTGACGTTTCTTTCCTTTACAGCCTTGATTATTTTCCTCAAACCTATTGCCCTCTCAAGTTCGAAGTTCAGTGTCATCAGCAGCATATCCACATCGTCAAGCTCTGAGAATGGTTTTACAGGCAGACCGTAGCCTGAAAGACCTGCAGCAATCTCCGCTCCGGATTCCTCAATCGCATCTATAACAATCTCTGGCGAAGCTCTAACTTCCTCTGTTTTGAGTTTTTTTCTGTAAACTACCTTTCCTTTTTCAATCGCCACCACATCGTAACTCCCGGTTCCCGGATCAATGCCTGCCGAAATCATGCTACTTCCAGTATGAACCCTGAAGTATGCCTTTTATTTTATCACTTGTGCCTCTCATAACCCTTTTTAACCTTATCCTTCCTTCATCCAGTACCTCAACTCTGAACTCCACCCCGAGCAACCTCATATGCATTTTGAAAAGCTCTATAACCTCCTGATTCTCGAAAACAAGTTCACTCTCCTCGTAAATCATTTCTCCACGCTTGCAGGCTCTGATGCTTTCAATCATCGGTTCAAGTATTGCCCTGCCCAGTTGAAGACACCTCTCGTTGAATTTCTCTTCATCTTCAAACTCGAAGCTCTGGAAGGCCTCTCTTACCACCCTTGAAAGCATAAAGTCCCTGCCGTATTCTCCAAAGAACCTGAAGGCGTACCTCAAATCTGACTGATTGGCATAACTTGTTGTGTACTTCAGCGGGTTAAGTTTCATCTCCCTGTCCTTAAAAACCACACCTTCCCTCCGGTTTCTGTCAAGCTTTTCAATAATCTCCCTCATTTTTTCAGTATCCTCAGAACTGACGGTTGCAAGAATCTCAGCCAGCTTCAGGCCGTAAATCTTGGCAATCTCTATCTTTTCATCAACCGTTAAAGGCCTGTTGGTTCTTCCCTCCCTGATGTCAAAAAGGAAAAAATCGAGATTTTCTATGCCATACACCTCTGTTGGGACATACGGTGAAGCTTTTCCCACGGCTTCACAGCAAAGCATGTAGTCAGGGTAGTCTCTGAAAAATTCATCATCTATCAGAATTCTCGCCTTCTCTGTTGTGTAGGGGCAGATCAGACCCCTTCTTGTGATTGCATAAAGATTTTCACCGATTTTTACGATTCTAACATTGTAACCGTTCATTTTCTCTTCAAGAACAATATCTCTACTGCCAAAATGTTTTTTGATGGTGGGGTTAAGCAGAAGTGTCCTTTTTATCTTGGGAAACCCCCTGAAAACCTTCAGAGAGTCCTTTGCCTTTACAACCACAGTACCCTCCTCAAACTGGCCGAACTTCTTTTCAAATCTAAATGCCTCCTCAATATCGCCAAAAAAGGGATGCTTAACAAAGGCTTTACGAAGGATATTTCTTTCATCCAGCCTGCTGGCTGCGGATTTCGATAAATTTAGTGCTTGAGCAATAAAATTCATGACTTAGAATATAAAAACTTGATCAAGTCTCTTTCAGTGATAATCCCTTCAAGTTTTCCATTTTCCACAATAAGTGCGGCCCCGTATCCCTTCTCCAGCATGGAGCTTACAAGCTGAGATATGGCTGAGTTTTTGGGGAAAGTGAGAATTTCCTTGTAAACAAGCAGTTCATCGTTTGCGAGAATTGTTGAGATTGGCTTGTCGATTGCATCCTTTATATTTCCGCTTGTCAGCATCCTGAATGCTTCACCCATTCCAAAGTATCTCAGTATCTCTCTGACAGTAATCATACCAACAAGAATTCCGTCCTCTATTACGGGAATTCTCCTCAGCTTTTTCTCAATCATTGTCCTCATAGCCTTCTCAATGGTATCTTTTGGTTTTAATGTGACCACGCTTGAAGTCATGTATTCTGAAGCAACACCGTCTATGGTGCGGTTTTGTCCAAGATACTTCAGGATGTCCCTTTCTGTGATAATTCCGACAACAACATCATCCCTGTTTACTACAGGACAGCCACCTACCCTCTTTTCAAACATAATTTCCACGGCATCTTCAAGTGAATCTGCATCCTCAACCGTTACGACATTTCTTTCCATAATTGTCTCAACAACTTCATTCACCGCTGCAGAGAGATTTCCTCCATACCTGCCCTTAATGAGTCCTGACTTTGGACCACCACCGAAGATGTTTACAAAGTCGGTGGCGGAAATTATACCCTCAAGCCTTCTCGTTCCAGCATCGGCAATGGGAATTCTTCTGAAATTCCTCTTAAGCATCATTTTAAGAGCGTTCATGATGGTCGAGGTTGGTGGGAGAGTGAAGACGTCTTTTGTGGCAATATCCATAACATTTCGTTTTAAAACCAAAACAAATCACCCCTCAAACTCCATACAATCCTCACAGAGATTTAATCCGTTGCTGTGATACAGTTTATCTGCATATTTTCCGCATCTGTCACAAATTCCTCCAATATCTTCTTCCTCCTCAATAACTGGCTGGATGGTGTAACCCAACGCATCATGTGTAACGAGTGAAGCAAATTCTCCGAGATCTAACGAAACGCTGAGAATGTCGTTGTCCGTGATGATACCCACAAGCTCCCCGTTGTTATTCACAACCGGCAACCTTCTTATTCCCTTCTTCATCATGATCCTTGCGGCTTCTCTCAGGCTTGTGTTGGGGGATATTGTTATCACAGGTTGCGACATGATCTCCTCAACAAGAACCTTGCTCGGAACCTTGTTCTTCGCAACGATTTTTGAGATCAAATCTTTCTCCGTTACTATACCCACTGGTTTTCCATTCTCAACAACAACTGCGCTGCCAACTCCATACTCAACAAGTTTTTTGGCAAGATTGTGAATACTGTCATTCCTCCTTACAGTGCAAACGACAGTTGTCATCACTTCCTTTACTGGCAGGTCTGTCTCCATAGTACCACCTCATGATTGGGTCTTCATGTGAATTAAAAACTTTTTTGATGTTCATGAAATTTCAATGTTGCATGTGCATTCATTTATGTTTATTCTTATCCGCAATCAAATCCACGAAAAGGAAATAAACGATCTCCCGAACGTTCATTATGGAGCCTCTCGAATTGCTGAAAAAGTATGTAAGTGACGACAAACTGATAAAGCACTGCATAGCGACCGCTGCTGTAATGAGAGAACTTGCTAAGGAGCTTGGAGAAGATGAGGAGAAATGGTGGACTGTAGGAATTCTTCACGATATAGACTACGAGCAAACTCAGGGAGACATGGAGAGGCACGGGATTGTTGGGGCTGAGATACTGCTGAAAGAAGGTGTTGATGAGGAGATAGCTGAAGTTGTCAGGAGGCACAACCACATGCTCTTCGGTGATTACGAGAAACCGGTTGAGATAGCGTTGCAGGCAGCAGACAGTGTATCGGGATTGGTAATCGCATGCGCGTTAGTGAAAGGAGGTAAAATTGAAGAGGTAACTCCAAAAACGGTAAAGAAGAAGTTCAAGGAGAAAAGCTTCGCAGCCGGATGTGACAGAAACAGAATCAGGATGATCGAGAAGCTTGACATGCCCTTAGAGAAGCTTTATGAAGTTGCTATAAGGGGATTGGTTAAATTTAGGAAGGAGCTCGGTCTCTCCTGATTTTTGCACTGTCCATTCTGAAGCACCTCTTTCTTTCATCCCACTCCAGGCTTTTTATCTGCTCCATTACCTTTTGAGACACAACAAAGAATTTCTGCTCTCTGCAAACGTCGTAAAAATCCTTTCTGGTTATGTTCAGCCATTCTTTGAACTCATCAAAAACTCCTACTTCAACAACCCTTACCGTTTTTTCCCCGAGACACAATCTTACAGTTTTATCATGCAGTTCTTTTCTCAGCCTCCACTTTGCCACAAGTGGCGGCTGCACCGCCCTTACAGCACTCTCCACACTCTCTCCATCAAGTTCAACCCTGAGTAAAATCTCTGCAATGTGGTTAATTCTGTCTGGAACTCCAACAACGTCTCCTCTGAGCTCTATCCTCCTGTAATCCACCTCCACTCCTTCCTTCTCAAGGGATTTTCCAATTTTTGATGTGTAGCCTTTCTTGGTCCCGGCTTTATCCACTATACCTCCAATAATGAAGCATTTTTCTTCTGTTCTGTCGTAAAGCTCATCTCCATTAGGATCAAGAAGCACTACCTTTTCAATACCACTCTCCATCAAAAATTCCTCTGTTGTTTTCCAAAAACGCCCGAAACCAAGATCTCTGTAGGTTACAATGAGTTTATCGTCCCACATGTATTCTCTAACAACACCAAGAGTCTGCCTCACCTGAATTCCTATCTTCCATTTTTCCTTTTCCGTATGCTTGTCATAAAACCTGCAGTCCACCAAAACGTAAGGAAATGGATAACTCACCAGCTCATCTCTGCAAAGCAGAATTTCGGAATTGCATTTCCCGACATACGCCTGTGGAGGTAGACTGACAAAATGTCCGCTGAGTGTGAGAGAGTGCTGCAAACCACCATCACTCCTGCAAACTTCAGCCTTCCCGTTTGCCACAGAAAGAGCCATCCTTGCAATTGGATCATGTGATGAAAGCACCTTCTTCATTCTTGTTCCTATCCTTTCCACACCTTTCTCTCTCAGTCTGGAGATAAAGACATCCTTGAGGCGCATTCAGTGAAATTTTGCATTTGAGTTAAAAGCTTTGATCTTCTAATTCCTTCCCACCTAAAAATTTTTAAGACTGTCGCCAACCAGAGGTGAGGTGAGTGAATGCCGGTATTCTGGCTGGCGGATGTTGATAAAGATGATGTTTTGCTTGTTGGAGGAAAGGCTGCAAACCTCGGTGAGCTCCTAAGAGCCGAAATCCCGGTTCCTGATGGATTTGTTGTTGATGCTCGAACTTTTCGCGAATTTATCCAGAAAACGGGAATACAGGAGAAAATATATTCACTTCTTCAAGACCTTGATGTTGAGGATACAGAAAAGCTCGAAACGGTTTCAAGACAGATCAGAGAAATTATAGAAACAACGGAAATTCCAGAAGAGATCGAGAAAGAAATCAGAGAAGCTTACAGAAAGCTGTGTGAGGAAGAGGGAAGAGAAGTCTACGTTGCAGTCAGAAGCTCCGCTACAGCCGAAGATTTACCCGATGCAAGCTTTGCAGGGCAGCAGGAAACGTATCTAAACGTTGCTGGAGAGGATGAGGTTGTTGAAAAAGTAAAAAAGTGCTGGAGCAGTCTATTCACACCAAGAGCAATTTACTACAGAGTTCAGAAGGGTTTCAGGCATGAGGATGTTAGCATCGCTGTGGTTGTCCAGAAGATGGTGAACAGCGAGAAGAGCGGTGTGATGTTCACCTCCCATCCAGTAACGGGGGAGAAGAAGTGCATAATTGAGGCCGTTTTCGGGCTTGGAGAGGCAATTGTCAGCGGTCTGGTAACCCCCGACACCTACGTTTATGACAGAGTAAAGGGGGAACTTGAAGAAGTCAAAATTGGTGAGAAGAAGTTCATGCTTACCAAAAAAGATGGAAAGACTGTTAAAGTTGAAATTCCTGACAGGAGCCGCGAGAGAGTGCTTAGCGATGAAGAAATAAAGAGGCTCGTGACCCTGGGTGAACTCATAGAAGACCACTATGCCACACCGCAGGATGTTGAGTGGGCGATGGAGGGTGGTGAGATATACATAGTCCAGTCAAGGCCCATTACAACCATCAGAAAGGTAGAGGAGGTTTCAGAGGAGGTTGAGGGCAGAATCCTACTGAAAGGACTTGGTGCCTCACCTGGTATTGCTTCAGGCAGGGTTAAGGTTATCTTCAGCGAAAAGGAGATCTCAAAGGTTGAGGAGGGGGATATTCTGGTAACAACAATGACCACCCCCGACATGGTTCCTGCAATGAAGAGGGCTGCTGCAATTGTTACTGATGAGGGAGGAATGACCTGCCATGCAGCAATTGTTTCAAGGGAGCTTGGAGTGCCGGCTGTTGTTGGAACAAAGAAAGCTACAAAGGTCTTGAAGGATGGCATGGTAATCACGGTGGACGGTGAGAAGGGGATTATTTACGAAGGCAGAATTGAGAGAAGGGAGGAACCAAAGCCGTTTATTGCTCCAGCACCCGTAATAACCGCAACGGAAGTGAAGGTGAACATTTCCATTCCCGATGTTGCAGAGAGGGTTGCAAGAGAGACGAACGCCGATGGGGTCGGATTGTTCAGAATCGAGCACATGATTCTCGGACTTGAAAAGCATCCCATGAAGTTCATAAAGGATGGAGAAGTTGACAGATACATTGATCTGCTGTATCAGGAAATGAAAAAGGTCGTGAAAGCCTTCTATCCGAAGCCAGTCTGGATCAGAACACTTGATGCTCCAACAGATGAATTCAGGGCGATGGAGGGTGGGGAAGAGGAGCCAATAGAGGCAAACCCAATGCTGGGTTTCAGGGGGATCAGAAGAGATTTGGCGGAGGAGGAGCACTTCAGGGCAGAATTGAGAGCCATAAAGAGACTTGTGGATGAAGGATACACCAACATCGGAATAATGCTGCCTCTAATAACATCTCCAGAAGAAGTAAGAAGGGCGAAGGAGATAGCAATCAGTGAAGGAATCCCGCTGGACAAAATAGAGTTCGGAATAATGGTGGAAACGCCAGCAGCAGCTCTTATACTGGAGGAGATAATAAAAGAGGGAATTGACTTCGTAAGCCTCGGAACAAACGATCTCACCCAATACACGCTCGCTGTTGACAGAAACAACGAAAACGTTGCTTACCTTTACAACGAGACTCATCCTGCAGTTCTAAAGCTGATAGAAAGGACAATTAAGGTTTGCAAAGAGCACGGAGTGAAGAGCTCAATCTGCGGTCAGGCGGGAAGCTATCCGCATGTTGTTGAGAAGCTTGTTGAATTTGGAATCGACAGCGTTTCAGCCAACCCCGATGCTGTTCACAAGATCAGAGAAGTTGTGGCAAGAGCAGAGAGAAGAATAATCCTTGAAAAGCTCAGAAAGCTTTAACCGTAGGCAATTATCTTCCTGGCCTCCATTTTCCCAATTTTTGAATTACCCTCTATCAGAAGTCTGTTTCCTTTTATTTCACCAATTTTGCAGTTCTTTGCAATTCTTACATCACCTTTTGCTGATATTCTGTTACCTCTGCAGCCCACAAGAATTACAACATCCTCAGCCTCGATTTCATTAAAAATGCTGTATGCCCCGACAGTAACTTCTTCAGCCCTGATAACACCACCAACCACGCATCCTTTCCCCAGGTTTACCTCCCTGGCTTCTATACTTCCAAGAAAACTGCAGTCAATTCCAGTAACAACAGTTCCATCGAACCTCAAATTTTTAATGATAACACTTCCAGATTTTACACTTAAAATCATCTTTTTCTTATCTATCCGCATCATTTCTTACCCCTGCTCAGCCTTCATCGCCTTCACACCCTGCCTCACCTTCACAGCCACTCCCCTCTCCATCTCAAGCATTTCAAAGGCTGAGAGCAGAGCTTTCCCTGTTGCAAGCAACTCATCTGCCGTGTTGACAACAACAACCTCATCATTCGCCCTGATTTCTTCATCAACTTCAACAACGTGCTTTGCAAAAACGCTCTTGCCAGAAGCGATGAACTCAGAAACCTCGTCGATAACAACAACCCTCATCTTCGGAAATGACAAAGCCTCTTTAACCCTTCTCGCCCCTTCAATGCTGAGCGTGAACCATCCGGAATCTGGTTTTAGTGTTGCGATTCTTATGCCATTGTCAAAAACCTGCCTGATTCGACCCGAGCTTGACAGCATGAAGCTGCATGTATCAGGAAAAAGAACCTTTCCAACACCCTTTCCGAACTGGTAGTCCGCTATAACCCTGAGCATCCGGAGGTACTCATCTTCCATACCTTCTCTCCCTCCTTTGATATTCCCTCAGTATTCTGAGAAAATCAACATACCTGAGATTCTCCCAGTCAATATCCGCGAAGTATATCTCGGCATAAATGCTTTGCCAGATGAGAAAGTTAGGGATGTCGTTCCCGGCTTTGATAATTATATCAGGCTGAGATTTTACGGTCAAAAATTTCTCAAAGAGCTTCTCATCCAGATCCTCAACATTCAACTCCCCCTTTTCCACCAGTTTGGCGATTTTTCTAATCACATTTATTATTTCCTCTCTTCCGGTAAAGTTTAGAATGTTAATTGTCGGTTTGGATCCGTCCCTCACCTCAACACCTTCACCCGTAACAATTCTTAAACAAAATCCCTCGAAAAAGGAACATTCAGGCTGGAAGTTACCGCAAATTGTTATTTCATCGACTCCAAACTTCCTGCACCACTCAGCAAGCTTCAACAGTCCATTTCCAATGCTGTCGGTCACAACAACAATATGCCTGGGAACTCTCCTGATCTCTCTTTCAAGCAGTTTTTCGTAAACTCTCAACAGCATCTCATCAAAGTTTAAATGCAAGGAATACTTAACTTTTCCCAATGCTTCCCGCCATGGTGCTTGCAGCAATGGCTCTAATCGCGATTAAACTCGATCCAAGATTTGTTGCTGTATTGTCTGTCATATCGACCTTAGTTTATGCCAGAAAGAAAGGAGTCAGCCTGAAATTGAGAAATGTAACGGAGGAGGAGTCTTACCTTAATGCATATTTGTTTTCAACCTTTCTGATACTGCTTTCTTTCTTTTGCCTTTCTGGAGATATCGTTTTTGCATCAATTTTTCTTGTCTTAATACACAACTTCAGAAAGAATGCTTTGTGGAATATAGCGATTTACACAGCTGCAGCCCTCTTTTATTTCCTAAGCTACAATATTGCCAACGGTATTGAGGTAAGGCTCGCTCAGGTTATCTTTCTCTCTCTTTCGGGCGGTCTGACGGCTGCATTGATAGAGAGCGTTGATACGAACGCTGACAGAAGGCTGACCTTGCTAATAGCTCTCTCCACGGTATTCACAATATTCAAACTCTACATACCATCAGCATCGCTTTCAGCCCTCGCTTTCGCCTTTCTTTTTTCTTTCTTCGTAAGTCTTCTTGCACTTTACGCAAAAGTTGCTGATGAATCCGGATTGATGAGCGCAACCATTGTGGGAACAACACTCATACTTTTCACCGACATAAGGTTTTTTGCGGTAATTCTTCTCTTTTACGTTCTCGGATCCGTTGTAACAAAATACAAGTACAGCGTGAAGCTGGAAAGAGGAATTGCCGAGCAGGCGGGAGGGGCGAGAGGTTACGCAAACGTCTTTGGGAACAGTATTGCTCCGTTGTTCTTTGCAATCAACTACGGTGTTTTTGGTGGAGATTTTTTTGCAGCCGCATTCACCGCAGCAGTTGCTTCAGCTCTTGGCGATACCATGGCAAGTGAGGTCGGAAAGGCAGAGGAGAATGTTTACCTGATAACCAACTTAAATAAAGTTGAGCCGGGCACAAGTGGTGGAGTATCGCTTAAAGGTGAGCTGGCAGCATTGACGGGATGCATTCTCACAGCTCTTTTTGCATTCTCTCTGGGAATTGTTGGTGCATCCATGCTCTTTCCCGTTGTTTTTTCATCCTTTGCCGGTGTTCACGTTGACAGCCTGCTTGGCGCAACGCTTGAAAAGAAGGGATATCTGACAAACTCTGCAGTTAATTTTCTCGGAACCTTTTCAGCTGGAATTATCTGCGTCTTAATGCTGCTGCAAATGTAATGGCAATAACAGCAGCAATGCTCTCAAAACCCGGTGTCTCAACTATTTTTTCTATCGTTGATTTTTCATGAGATGGCGTGTGATAGGCATACGGATTGAACTCCGCATGAACGAGCTCCCTTTCCCCACCGGGAATTAGCAACAGCAGCTTCGCCAGCCTCATTGAGAGCTTGTAGTACATCAGCTTCAAATACTGGTTATCAATGTTTTCAGCATACTCAAAATATGCTGCAGGCAACACAGGGAAGAGTGATTTTTCCGCTTCTGAAATTGATGCCATCGCCGCCTTTCTTGCCCCTTCTATCTTGTCATCAATATTACCGTAGGTAACCTCGATCGACAGGCTTGCATCGGTTATCGAATTCAGCGCCACGACTGCTGCACCAGCGTACAGACCCTCTGAAAGCAATCTTTTGGCCGTTTCAAGCGAAATAAATCCCTCATTTATGAGGTAATCATTTCCACGCAGTGTTGAAGCGTATACAAGCAGAGAACTTGCCTCAGTAACATAAAACTCTGCTCTCCTCTTCAAAACATCTTTGGGGATTTCATAGTCATTTTTCAATTCATGAAGTATCGACAACCAAACTTTTGCACTCTCCACTCTTTCTCTCGCGTATGCGAGATTTTGCAACGCTTCTTCATCAGTTCTCGCATTCCTTGCATTTTCAAGCAGATTTTCTGCTTCCGCAACCCTTTCCTGAGCGGCAGCAATAATCTGCAGTGAATTCACTCCAACTTTCTTTTCAGAGAGGTAGACTTTCATCTGATCTATCTCGCTCTTGATCTTTTCAACTTCTTCATCAAACTGCCTTGATGTGATGATCTTACTCCTGTATTCCTCGTACCTCTTCAGGATTTTTGCCTGGAAGTACATGCTTGTAGCTGTGTAGTATTTACCCTCATTGTAGAACTCATCTGCTCTCTTAATCAGCTTCTCCGCTTCATCATTTGTCACGCTAATTTCGTCAAGAGAAGCTCTCATGCGATCAGCAAGCTTTTTCAGAATTTGCGAATAGCTTCCAATGTTGAACTCTCCCTCCGGATTTTTTATCTCATAACCCGTAAAAAACTTCAGAGCTTCGTTAAGGGTGGAAACTTCATAAACATTGACACCGAGCTTCTTGCCGTACTCCACAAGGTCAAGTTTTTTGTATTCAACATCAATATAGCTGATAATTCCGATCCTCCTGACTTTCTTTTCCTCAACGTAAGTTATTTTCTGTCCTTCCGGTATCAGGAAAATTTTGGCTCCGTTTCTTGCGGCAGCCTCAAGTTTATACTTCAACCCTCCTACAGGGCCGATGTAACCGTCGGGGTAGATCATTCCGGTCATGTAAACATCCTCTCTGATTTGAAGATTCTTGA